>JBCDFX010000404.1:0-4088 GCA_039177155.1 Cyanobacteria bacterium P01_H01_bin.119 | reverse complement strand
CCCTGAAACCACTCCCGGCGACAAAACACCGGATGCTGCTGGCGAAACTGAAGTAGCTGGCGGGTAAAGTTCAGCAGTTCGGTCTGAGCGTCGGTCAAGTTCCAGTCAAACCACGACAGTTTGCTGTCTTGACAGTAGGTGTTGTTGTTGCCCTGCTTGCTGCGGCCAAATTCGTCACCGCCCAAGAGCATCGGCACCCCCTGAGACAGCACCAGCGTGGCGATAAAGTTGCGCTGCTGCCGGGCTCGCAGCAGTAAAACCACCGGGTCATCCGTTTCTCCCTCGCTGCCGCAGTTCCAGGAGCGGTTGTGATTTTCGCCATCTCGGTTGTCTTCGCCGTTGGCTAGGTTGCGCTTTTTGTGATAGCTGACCAAATCTCGCAGGGTAAACCCGTCGTGGCACGTAATAAAGTTGATGCTGGCGTGGGGACGCTTGCCGTTAGATTCATATAAATCAGAGCTGCCCGTCATCCGAACGGCGAACTCGCCTAAGCGACAGGGTTCATTGCGCCAAAAGTCTCGCATGGTGTCGCGGTATTTGCCGTTCCACTCCGACCAGAGCAGCGGAAAGTTACCCACCTGATAGCCCCCCTCACCTAAGTCCCAAGGTTCAGCAATCAGCTTGGTATTAGAGAGCACAGGGTCTTGGTGAATAATGTCAAAAAACGCCGCTAAGCTATCGACCTCGTAGAGCTCCCGCGCTAGGGCCGAGGCCAAATCAAACCGAAATCCGTCTATATGCATCTCCGTTACCCAGTAGCGCAGGCTGTCCATAATCAGCTTTAGCACCTGGGGATGGCGCACGTTAAGCGAGTTGCCGCAGCCCGTAAAGTCTACGTAGTAGCGAGGATTTTCTTCCGACAGGCGGTAGTAGGCGGCGTTGTCAATTCCGCGAAAGCAGAGGGATGGCCCCAGCTGGTTGCCCTCTCCGGTGTGGTTGTACACCACATCTAGAATCACCTCAATGCCTTCGGCATGCAGGGCTTTGACCATGTGCTTAAATTCGCTGACCTGCTCCCCGTGAATGCCGGAGGCGCTGTAGCCCGCATAGGGGGCAAAAAAGCCCAGGGAGTCGTAGCCCCAATAGTTGTGAAGTTGACTGGCGACCAAATGGCCGGGATAGCGATTGAAATGGTGCACGGGCAGCAGTTCGACCGCTGTAATGCCCAAAGCTTTAAGGTGGGCGATCGCAGCGGGATGGCCCAGCCCGCCATAGGTGCCCCGTAGTTCGGGGGGAATATCGGGATGCTGCTGGGTAAACCCTTTTACATGGGTTTCATAAATCACCGTCTGGTGCCAGGGCGTTTCTGGATAGCGATCGCCCTCCCAGTCAAACTGAGGATTAAGCACAACACATTTGGGCACTGCCTTGGCGCTGTCGTGTTTGGAGGGCAGCAGATCACCATCGATATCGTCGGCAAAGGCCAGGGGATAACCATACACCTCGCGCCCGTGGACTAAATCCCCCGCGATCGCCCGGGCATAGGGGTCGAGCAGCAGTTTCTTGGCATTAAAGCGATGGCCGTTTTGTGGATCGTAGGGGCCATGGACGCGAAATCCGTAGCGCTGGCCGGGGCCAACCCCCGGCAGGTAGCCATGCCAGACATAGTTGTTAACTTCGGGCAAGGCGACGCGGGCTTCCGTCCCCGCTTCATCAAATAAACATAGCTCGACGCCGCTGGCATTCTCGGAAAATAGCGCAAAGTTAGTACCCTCTCCGTCCCAAGTGGCTCCCAATGGACGAGGCTGACCCGGCCAAATTTGCAGTTCCATTTGCGTTATCCCCCCTATTAACCAGCAGCGCTACGGGTGTCTTTGCATCGCAACACCTTTGAAGCTATTGATCTTTGAAGCCGCTGAAGCCTTAAAGAATCAGGCTTTCATCCTTCAAAAGGCAGACCTACCCAACTGTTTAGGCCGACACATCGAACTACCGCAGTACGCTCAGCCCTCATTTTAGTCACTGGATGACGGTTGGGCATTGGGGACAACGCCCCTGGGGCGCGTCATCAATTAAAACCAGAATGTTTCCGCTGTAAGCATTACCGCGCCCGCCCCGCATAACAAACTAGGGGCTGAAACACCTTCCGCATAAAGACTTGACCGCTAAATGATGACAGCCCCTAGCCTAAGTCTCTCTATAAAGGGGAAATAAAGTAGCAACGATAACTCTTTAAAGAGTCAATAAAGAATCCCTGAATTAACCGGAAATTAAATTTATCTTACCTTCACTTAACCTTCCCGCATTTTCACTTAACCTCCCGTCGCTAATCTGCTCAAAGACCGTGATCATACGGAACGCGATCGCGCTTAGGGTGTGCGATCGCGTTGTGTGCTGTTGCTTACACCGATAAATCAAGAGAGTTATCTTCCATGCGCAATTTCTTAGCGTCTTCTGCTCTAGTGGCAGGTAGTTTGGGACTGCTGGGTGGCCTGCTGGCCACTCCCTCCCAAGCCTTCAGTCTGTCTATTTTGCACAACAATGACGGTGAGTCTAGCCTGCTGGCCGACGATGGCGAGGCCGGTGCGGCAACCTTCGTCACTTTAGTCAATCAGGTTAAGGCTGACTTAGAGGCTGCTGGGACCCCTTTTATCACCGTTTCCTCCGGCGATAACTTCCTGGCTGGCCTAGCTTACAGCGCCGGTCAAGGTACATTTGATGCTGAAGTGATCAATGCCATTGGCTACGATGCGATCGCTTTGGGCAACCACGACTTTGACTTTGGCCCCGAAGTATTGGCCGACTTTATCGCTCAGGTCGATGGTGCCCCTTACCTCAGCGCCAACCTAGACTTCACGGGTACCGTACTAGAGCCTCTGGTAGGCGATCGCCTCTTTAAGAGCATCGTGGTGAATAGAGACGGCGAAGATATCGGTATTGTCTCCGCGATTACCGAGAACCTCGCATCTATCTCTAGCCCCGAAGATGTGGACGTGCTGGCTGTGCGTGCGGCCATTGAAGCTGAAATCGCTAAATTGGAAGGCGATGGCGTCAACAAAATTATTTTGATCAGCCACTTGCAGGGCATTGATGAAGAGATTTCCTTAGTAGGGGATATCGATGGTATTGACGTCATTATTGCTGGTGGTGGCGATGAGTTCCTAGGGGATGACCCCTCCACTTTGCTGCCTAGCGATCAGGCAAACTTTGAAAGCGGTCGCGATGCATTCTTCGGCAGCTATCCTTTCGCGGTGGACAATGGCAGCGGATTTGTTCCAGTGGTGACCACCCCCGGTTCCTATGGGTACTTGGGTAAGCTGGATGTTGAGTTTGATGACGCCGGCAGGGTCATTGCTGCCAATGGTCAGCTGATCCGCAACCTAGAGACCGATGGTCTGACGCCTGACGCTGATATTCAGGCGAATGTTATTGAGCCCTTAGAGGCCGCCATCGCAGAACTGGAAGCCCAGGAAGTCGGGACCACCGAAGTCTTCCTAAACGGTGTGCGCAATGATATTCGCACGATTGAAACCAATATCGGAAACCTGGTTTCTGATGCGCTGCTGTGGCAGGCTGAGCAGCTAGTTGATAGCTTCGATACCCCTGTGATCGGCGTCCAAAACGGCGGTGGTATTCGCAACAGCAACACCTTTGAACCGGGTGAGGCTATCTCTATTGCCGACACCATTAATATCTTGCCCTTTGCTAACTTTGTGACGGTAGTTGAAGATATCGACCCCGCCCAGCTTCTAGACTTTTTCGAGAATGCGGTCAGCAATGTCGAGGGGGTAGATGGCCGCTTTGCTCAGGTCTCTGGCGTCAAGGTTGGTTTTGATCTAGAGTCTGCCCCCTTTAGCCGGATCGTCAGCATCACCCTGGATGACGGTACTGAGATTGTTAAAAACGGTCAGTTAGTTGATGGCGCGCCCACTATCGCCATTGCCACCAACAGCTTCTCGGCTCGCGGAGGCGACGACTACCCCATCGGCGATAACCCCCGCACTCAATTGCCGGTGTCTTACCAGGAAGCACTGGCAAACTACATCTCTGACGAACTGGGGGGCACCATCACCGCTGAGGACTATCCTGCTGGTGGTGAGGGTCGCCTGTTTGCCGCCAAAGTGGTGGACGAACCTATTAAGTCTGTG
>JBCDFX010000403.1:0-4096 GCA_039177155.1 Cyanobacteria bacterium P01_H01_bin.119 | reverse complement strand
TCTGCACTGGTGGGGAACTTTTACGGTTGCTTCAGCGTCCCTCCGAATCAGGCTTTCAGGTTACTCCTGCTGAGTTTTTGTGGGCAGTGGCCACAATCGCTTAAAGCAAGCTGGCAGAATAGAGGGATTAAGGCGTTCCAACTCAGTTGCATAAATCATGAATTATCAAAGGCGGTTTATCGCATGGTGCCTGGTGGGTCTGTTTATCACTCTGGGCGTGAGTGGCGTGTTTAGCCACTGGCAGCCTGGATACGCCACACAGCCGGTCCCTTTGCCCAAGCATGACGCGCTATCGTCTGCAAGTTTAAAGAATACCGCTGACGACTTGAGGCTGCCGGAGAGCGATGGGGCTGCAGAGCCCCCCTCAACTGACGAAGGCACCTTGAACCTGCCCGACTTTGAGCCACAGCTGCCGGGAGAAAGCTTGCCACAGCCTGTCCCCGCAGAGTCGGATGAAGATTGGAACGATATTGATATTGAGTCTTCCGGCACCGCAACGTCGCCCCCCAAAGTCACTAAGCGGCAGCAGATTTTGATGGCCGCCGACGAGCATTATCTAGCTGGCGATCGCGACACGGCTGAAGTGCTTTACCGACAGGTCAAAGATGCCGTTTGGCAGGTTGACCCAGATTCGCTGCGCCCTCTACCTATTACCGATCCGGCAGACTTGCCGCCGGCCGGGACAGTCTATTGGCGAGAGGCCAGGGCCGGTTATGAGCAGGGTTTGGTGCACCGTACGCTGGTGCCTTTGGAGCTGTTGGTAGAAGAGTATCCTGAATTTATCCCCGCTCAAGTTTTCTACGCGCAATATTTGGTGGAAAACGATCGCGCCGATGAGGCTGATGAGATCTTGGATCGCTCCCTGATGATTTATCCCAGTCAGCCGGATTTGCTCCAGGCTCGTACGCAGACCCAAATGGCGCTGGAGCAGTGGATTGAGGCGGCGATCACGGCTAAGCAGTTTGTTTTGCTTAATCCTGAGCACCCAGACTCCGCGATGATGGACGAGCTCAGCCGAGAAAATTTGGATCGGTTTCGGGCGGCGATGAATGAGGAACTGACCGGCAATTTAATCGGCAATATTGTGACCGGGGCCGCCGGTCTGCTGTTGACGGGTGGATTAATTGGGCCATATACCGCACTAAATTCTGCCATGATTTTGCTGCAGGGCGAGTCTGCGGTCGGCGCCAGCGTGGCGGAGCAGGCCCAAGCTCAGCTCCCGATCATGAGCGATCGCCAGGTCAATGAATATTTGGATCAGATTGGTCAAAGCCTGGCAAGCTTGGCGGGTCGTGACGAATTTGATTATGAATTCCACATAATAGAGGATGCTGACCTCAACGCCTTTGCGCTGCCGGGAGGCAAAATTTTCATCAACTCCGGGGCTTTCCTCAAAACGCAATCCGAAGCCGAACTGGCTGGACTAGTTGCCCATGAACTGTCCCATGCGGTGCTGTCCCATGGTTTTCAGATGGCCACCAACGGCAACTTAATTAGCAGCGTGGCGGGCATTATTCCCCTGCCGCAGGTAGGCGGTATCGCCGCCAGTCTAATTTTCAGCGAATATTCGCGCGAAATGGAGCGTCAGGCCGATATTCTGGGCACGCAACTGCTCGCGGCGGGAGGCTACGCTGCTGATGGCTTGCATAATTTGATGTTGACCCTGCAGGAAGAAGTCGGAGATGGGAGCGGCATTCGCTGGTTTTCGTCTCATCCGGCCCCAGCCGAGCGAGTCGATTACCTCAAACAAATTGTGGAAGTGGGCGGCTTCAACCGCTACGCCTACGAAGGCGTCGAGCCGCATCTCGCAATTCAGCAGCGGATAACTCGACTCACCCAGAGCGATTCTGAAGCAGAGGAAGCAGCTGTAACCGACGATAGCGCTGAAATAGAAGATGTAGAAAGGTAGGTGAATGGGTGTGAGGGCGATGGCGTGTATAGCCTGACGGCATTTAAGAAAGGCGGAGCCTGCCCGGAGGGCTTTGGAGTAACAGGTAGCAGATAACCAAAAAACAAGAACCAAGAACCAAGTTCAAATTCTGAACTCTGCATTCTGCCCTGTACAAACGCGACAGATCGCGTCCTTCTAAATTCTGCTATACGATAACGGTGAAGGTTGGGAGCGCCCCTATGGCTAAGGCAAGGCAAACTCCAGTACGGCAAAGTCAGTTGCATAACCGGCTGGTCATCGATCTTGAGACTACTGAGGAACTGGGTAAGCTTTCTCAGTTTTTGGTTGATGTTAAACACCACCAAATCGAAGGGTTTGTCTGTAAAAAGGGGCTGCTGGGCCTGGATACGGTTCCCGTGATGTGGGTACAAGTGGAATCGGTGGGGCAGGACAGCATTTTGGTGCGGCGCAGTGGAGCCGTTGTTTCTGAGCGCCTTGATACTGCGATCGCTTTAGAAAAGCAGGAGATTTGGGCAAACTCTGGCAATCAAGTCGGGCAACTGGCTGATTACTGCATCGATTTATCCACCGGGGGCATCACCCAATACGTGTTTACGGCTCCCGGATGGCAAGGGTTAACCGATGGCCTCTACACGTTTGTCCCTGAAGCGGTTGTCAGCGTGGGGAAAAAGCGCATGATGGTGCAGCAAGCAGCGCTTGAGCAGGCAGAGCAGTTTGTGTCTGGCGTGCCCGAACGGGTCAAAGAAGCGTGGCAGCAAGATGTGGCTCGCACCCGCGAAGATGTGCAAGGGGCAATCGACCGCACTCAGGAAGTCGCGGAACAGGTGAAGAACCAAGCCCAAAATCTCACTGAGCAGGCCCGCAGCCAGTTTGGGCAAGTGTTTGGGCAGGTCAGAAAGCGTAGTAAAAGCTTGCGATCGCAGGTGAATGATCGCTTTGCAGACGCCGCCTCAAACTTACAAGACCCGCGTCAATCTCAACTGAGAGAAGATGCTGGCAGCACGATTGACGTTGATTCAGAAGAAATCTGGCCGGATGAAACGGAGCAATAAACTCGGCGATCGCAGCGCCACGACGCTGGCTAGTTTCTAGGTTGGCCAGCAGCCAGCGGCCGATGCGGCTTTAAACGCTGCCTAACCCAAACGATAATCGATATCTACGGGCTGTCATCATTTAGCGATCAAGTCCTTATGTGGAATACATTTCAGCCCCCAGCTTGTTTTGCGGAGCGGGCGCGGATGCACTTACACCACAAGCATTCTGGATTTAATTGATGACGCGCCCTAGGTGATGGCCGGATGCTGTTCTCGTAGACGCAGAGCGCGCTGATAGTCGTGTAGCGCACCTTCGGCGTCATCCGCAGCGGCCCGCGCTTGGGCTCGGCTGATGTAAGCTTCGGTGAGGTTAGGGTTAATTTTTAGGGCCTGAGTGAAATTTTCCAAGGCCGCCTGGGCGTTGCCTAATTGAAAATAAGCATTGCCCCGATTGTTGTAGGCTTCAGCATAGCTAGGATCCTGCTCAATGGCCTGATCAAAGTCTTCAATGGCCGATTCGAACTGTCCCATTTGGAGCCTGAGCGCGCCTCGATTATTGTAAGTACGCGACTTTTGCATTTCATAAGTCAGGGCCTGAGTATAGTCGGCGATGGCCCCATTGGCATCACCCAGCTCGGCCCGTAGCTTGCCCCGACTGTTGTAAATTTCCGCCAGTTGGGGAGCTGTGGTGATAGTTTTTTCGTAAGTTTGGGTCATGCCGGAAGCTGCAGTCGGCTCGGCTGACGTGCCTGCAATTCTCTGCTTGGGAGGTGCTTTACCCGCCAGCTCTGACGTCAGAGTCATGACCTGTTGATAATCAGTCACTGCGCCATCGGTATCGCCTAGCTTGTGGCGCAGCAGGCCTCGATTACCGTAAGCCTCGACGAAGGTGGGATTGAGCTCGATCGCCTGGTTCATATCGGCGATCGCTTTATAGAGATTCCCTAAGTGCATATGGGCCAAGCCGCGACTGTGATAGGCATCGGCTAAAGTCGGCTTGTGGGTCAGCGCCAAATTAAAGTCTGCGATCGCTCGCGGATAATCTTCCATTTGCAAATAAGCGCATCCTCGCCACAGGTACGCTTTGACAAATCTGGGATTGTGGGCCAGCGCCTGCTCAAATTCTTGAATAGCGTCAGGATAGGCTGCC
>JBCDFX010000402.1:0-4097 GCA_039177155.1 Cyanobacteria bacterium P01_H01_bin.119 | reverse complement strand
TTGGCCGTTTGGTGTCGCTAGGGAGTAGAGCTGAAGCGGATGCTGGCCGCTGGGCAAAGCTTTGTCATGGGTTGGGCCAGCGATGGGACGGTTGATTTTGGCCCAAGTGCCGCCGCTTTCGGTATTCCATTTCCAAACCTTTGGGGGGGTATAGGTTGAAGCTGTATCCATAGATTTATCCATTGCTGGGTTATGTCCTAACGATTGTGGCTTCTGCTCAGATATTGGGAACGTTTTGAAACGATTGTAAATTTTGCTCAGGCTGGGTTGCCATGGTGGAGATAACAGCGCTGACGGGAAGGGCAGGCGTCATGCGATCGATTTGGGTCAAGCTGACGGCGGCTTTTGTGATGACCAGTTTAATGGCGATCGCGGCGGTTGCTATCTTTGCCCATCAGTTATTAATCGAAGAATTGACCCGGGTCAATGTTGAAACGGCGTTTGCAGAATTTAAGCTCGATGTAACAGCGTATATTGACACCTACGGGTCTTGGCAGCAGGCTAGAGAAGCTGAGCCATTTGGTGAGTTTGAGCGCCGTCGCCGGGCCGTCGAAACGCTGATCGGAGAGCGGCGATTGCAGACCAACTGCGGGAATGTAGATGCGGCTGAGGCTTTAGCCCTAGAACGATCGGTGGTGGAAGAGACCCCCGTTTCTATGAAAGAGCGGGTGATGCCTCCGTTTCAATTTAGACTGGTCACCCCCCAGGGAGATCGGCTGCTGGGGCCACGGGACAATGGCTCCATCCAGCAGTCTGTGCATCGCCGCACCTGGCAAGATCACCCAATTATTATTAATGGTCAGACGGTTGCCTACGCCATTCAGGACAAAACACCCAATTTAAATGCCTTTGATCAGAGCTATCAGCGCGTTATGCGGCAGGCCCTGGGGGGAGGGCTCGCGATCGCCGTTGGGATTTCCCTGCTGATTGGCAGCGTCTTGGCCCGTCAGTTTAGTCGCCCTATCCAGCGACTAACAACGGCGGTGCAAGGGATGCATAGCGGTCAGCTGCGCCAGCAGGTGGTGAACAAATCTCGCGATGAAATTGGCGTGCTCAGCCGCGCCTTTAATCAGATGAGCCTAGAGCTTGCCGAAGCGTACGAAAAGCTAGAGCAGTCCCACCGCCAAATCAGGGACCTGAGCATCCGCGATGACCTAACCCAGCTCTATAATCGCCGCTATTTTAATGAGCAAGGGGTGCAGATGATGGCCCAGGCCCGACGCTACAACACCGCCCTCAGCGTCATGATTGGCGATATCGACTGTTTCAAACGCATTAACGACGGCTTCTCTCATCAGATGGGCGATCGCGTCTTGCAGCAGGTGGCGCAGATTTTAATGCAGCAGACTCGCACCTCTGACATCGTGGCTCGCTATGGGGGGGAAGAGTTTGTGATTGTTTTTCCCGAAACCGAGCTGGCTCAGGCCACTCGACTGTGCGATCGTCTGCGGCGCAAAATTCAAAATCACGGCTGGAGGGAAATTCATCCCGATTTAAACGTCACCATAAGCATGGGGGTGAATGCCGATGTTCGGTTAGGAAGTTTAGAAAAGATGATTGCGGTTGCCGACACCAAGCTCTACCAAGCTAAGCGCGGCGGTCGTAACCAGGTGTGCTGTTAGAGAGGTAATAAGCATGGGCGCTCTGATTGAACTGCAAAATATCCGCAAAGTCTATGGCTCTGGCAATACCGAGGTGCGGGCGCTTTGGGAGGTTGATCTTGCCATTGAGGCCGGAGAATACTGCGCCATTATGGGGCCATCGGGCTCAGGCAAATCGACCGCGATGAACGTTATTGGCTGCCTCGATCGCCCCACCTCTGGCCGCTACTACTTTGATGGCGAAAATGTGGCCACCCTGGACGAAACTACCCTGGCCCATGTACGCAACCAAAAAATTGGCTTTGTATTTCAGCAGTTTCATCTGCTGCCCCAGTTGACGGCAATTGAAAATGTCAGCTTGCCCATGGTATATGCCGGGCTGTCTGCCGCAGAGCGTCAGCGACACGCCCAGGCGGCGCTCGAACAGGTGGGGCTGGGAAATCGCTTAAACAATCGCCCCAATCAGCTCTCTGGCGGTCAGCAGCAGCGGGTGGCGATCGCCCGTGCCATTGTTAACCGTCCCCTGCTGCTGCTCGCGGATGAACCCACGGGGGCCCTAGATAGCCAAACCACTCGGGACGTGATGGCAATCTTTGAGTCGCTCAATCAGTCCGGTATTACGGTGGTGATGGTGACCCATGAAGCAGAAGTCGCTGAACTCTCTCGCCGCATTATTTGGTTTAACGATGGTCAGGTGCAGCGCATTGAGCCGGTTGTTCGGCGCGATCGCCCTACTCCGTCGCCCCAACTAAGGTAAACGCCGCCCAGTTTCGCGGTTCAGGGTAGGTTGCTAGGGTCGCTAACATAGCCTGCCGCAGGGCCTGGGCGTTTGATTTTCCCTGGCTAAGCTGCCGGTAAAACTCCGTCATTAGCTCTGCTGTGGGCGCATCTGGAACCGCCCACAGGGACACAATCACGCTGGGGACGCCAGCGGTCATCAGCGATCGCGATAGCCCCACCACGCCATCCCCCGTAATTCGCCCGCGCCCCGTATCACAAGCGCTTAAAATTGCCAGCTGAGCCTGCAAGTCCATCTCCAAAATTTCGGCAGCGGTAAGCAAACCGTCTTCCCCGTTCCCCGGCGTTAGGGCGATCGCCCCCGGCACATCCAGTACGCCAGAAGCTTGGGGATCGCCGTAGTTCAGCAGGCCGTGGGTGGCCAGGTGAATAATATCTGTGCCGGGCAGCTGAGCTTTAACGGCGGCTTCGGTTGCTTCAGCGCCGATCAAAGGAGCAACATTGAGAAAATCGGCGATCGCTTGGGCCTCGGCCGCTGTCCCCGGCAGCGGTGCAAGTTCCACAGGGGCTAGGCCCTCTTCGCCGGGCAGCCAGACTTCCGGCATCACCGGATTACCCACCACCAGCGCGTCAGCTAAATTCTGGAGATTTAGAGGGTGCTCCCGGCTTGCCGAGCTGGCTAGGCCCAGGGTTTGAATGGAAGGGGCGCTTAGCACCGTATGGCGCTCAATTAGGTGCTGGCCCGATGCATCTTGCAGAGCGGCAAAGGGCACCAAAAACAAGCTGCCCTGGGGAATAAAAACAACTTTACCCTCTGGGTCGGCGGGCAGCAGATCGGCAATGGGGTCAATCAACAGATCATAGAGCGATCGCAGCAACGTTTCCCCGCTTGTGCCACTGCTGCTAACAACGCCGATACCCCTGGAGCGTAAATCAGCCACTAGCGTGGTGACCGCTGAAGCCTCTCCGCTGGCTGCAGCGTCTTCCAGTGCGGCAAGGGGATTGGCAGAGCCCGCTACGCTGCCTGAATCAAGCGCATCTAACTCAAGATCATCTAACTCAAGATCAACAGAGCGAAACTGAATATCTCCGGTGGGCGGCACCACCCAGATATAGAGCAGGCGATCGCTAATCAGCGAGTACTCCACCAGGGTCATCTCCTGCTCGTTAGCAATCTGCTGAATTTCAGCCAAGTCGGGGATCTGGGTCACCGTGCTGTCGGCGTCCATCGGTAGATTAAGCCGCTGGGAAAGCTGAAGAATAAACGCCTGGGCGCGTCCCCGCTCTGAGGCTAGCAGGGCGTCGATGGGTTTATTTTGGGCGATGTGAATTTCTTGCAGCAGGCCATAGGTATTCGCCTGGGTATCTAGCAGGGTAATGTACTGGCTATCTGAGAGATCGACCCGAAGTGATTCATAGATTTCAATCGCGGCGATCGCCGCTGCCTCTGCTTCCGTAAATTGTTCGAGACTAACCAGGGTTCCGCTGAGATTGTGAAGGTTAAAGGCTTCGAGGCGGCGGTTGCCGATGCTGCGGGCGATGGTCGCGGCTTCTTGGTAAGCGTCAATTGCTGGCCCATAGTCTTCCAAGGCATCGTAGACCGTGCCCAAGCTGCCCAAGGAAGTGGCAATCCCGGTCCGCTCCCCCAGTTCACGAATAATCTCTAAAGACTGCTGCTGATAAGTTAATGCCCGGGCATGGTCGCCCTGGATGGTGTACACCGTGCCGATATTGCCTAAGGAGGCCGCTTCACCCCAG
>JBCDFX010000401.1:0-4108 GCA_039177155.1 Cyanobacteria bacterium P01_H01_bin.119 | reverse complement strand
CTGAAGATTTAGATCCTGAAGAATTAGGGCTTGCAGATTTAGGGCTTAAGCACCCATCTGCCTCAGCGGACGCGGTTGCCGGCAACGGCTACAATCAGCCAGAATGGCAGCCCAAAATTGAAATCACCACAGCGACGACAACCGGCGCCAATGGAGAATCTCAGGTCTATATCACCATTAGCGATAACGCCAACGGTATTCCGGAAGCGTCACAGGCTAAGATTTTTGACCCTTTCTTTACCACTAAGGCTGTAGGCAAAGGCACCGGATTGGGCCTATCAATCAGCTATGAAATTGTGGTTGACAAACACGGCGGCGAGCTAATGTTTAAGGCTGTCCCAGGCGAGGGCACCACATTTAAAATTAAGCTGCCTCAAAAAATTCAGCCTCAGCTCGAAGGCTCCCGGTCGCCTGAGCCGGCTTCATCGGCTGCAACTGTCAATTAATGTCAGCTAAAGCGCTGCGCGCTGACCCCCAGCTCCGGTAGGCTATGGCATATCAGTTTGTTTAGGCTTGACTATGCCAACGCCCCACAATATTTTGACTACTGTATTGCCTCAACTACGCCTGGCCGCAGCCTATGCCCAGCAGATTCAGGCCGGTATTGTGGCTCAGCCAGATAAAGACCATTTACCGGAAAACTTCTTTGCCACGGCGCTAACCGATGCAGATTTATCGATTCAGACGTTTGTAGAGGTGGTGCTGCTGGGGCAATTCCCTAAGCTGCGCTTTTATGGCGAAGAGTTTGAAAAGACTTACAACACCAAATACTTTTCGGGCATTGAGCTGGGGCCACCGGGGGAATATCTCGTGACCCTCGACCCCATTGACGGGACGCGATTTTATTTGGACGGGCATCCGAGCTATCAGATTATTTTGACGGTGCTGGGGTGGGAGACCTTTGAAGCGGTGCTGGCGGTTAGCCCTGCCTACGATCGCTACTACTACACGCTAAAGGGAGAAGGCACCTTTGTCGGACAGTTGTACGATGATTTAGACGCCTGCGAACCGCTAAGCATTAATCAGCCCAAACCGACGATTCTGCTGGGGTGGGATATGGAGGCGCTGCGAGACAAGTTAAGCGATCGCTATTCAGTCGTTAGCGTTCAGGAAGACTACCGCAGCGATAGGCTAATTCCTACCGTCAATAATATTTTGACGGGAGACCTCTGCGGTGTAGTTTTGGCTCGCGGTAAGTTTATTGACGGGGCTGCGCTGGCAACACTGGCTCAAGGTATGGGATACCGGATATCGGACCACGATGGCTCGGCCCTACCGCCGCTGCATGCTTGTAAAAACTATCAGTGGCCTGGACTAATCATGGCCGCTTCGGATGAGGTTTATCAAGATCTTTTGATGGCACTTAAGGCGGTTTAAGGCTATTTTCACCGCATTGATATGATAATCTGCCAAAGATTGGGATGAGGTAACCGTTCCGCACATACTGCTGCCGATTTATCGAGCAGGGTAACTTTGACTCCCTTATTTGCTAAAGTTTTTGCCGCTGCTTGCCCAATCCCTGAACTTTCGCTTGTGATTAGATCAATTTTTTAATTGATTCTAAATTCCATGCCGACGAGCTCTCTTAGCTAATCTCTCGCTCTGCCCAAGTATTCTATAAGTCTAAAATTTAACCTGCGGCCTTACCGAATGAACTCTAAGAATATCTGATGCTTTAATCGATAAAAAGCCTTAAAAAATGCCCTATTAACAGTATAAAAGGCGGCATATGCCGCCTTTTATAAAAAACTGAGGCTCAATCAATTGCCTTCTTAGCTTCATCCTTGATATTTTCTTTAGTATGCTCAGCTTGAGCCTCTACCTGCTTAGCTTTACCTTCTGCCTGATCGCCTGGATCACCAGTAAATTCACCAACAGCTTCTTGAACTTTGCCTTCAATATTTTTTACCGTTGCGTCTATTCTGTCCTCAATACCCATCGCAGCCTCCTTAAAAATTGTTTTGGTAAGTTTAGCCTGAGATCTGGATTTATAATTTCCAGATCCTTTACTTAAAATATTAATTCCTGTCTACTAATACTTCATCCATCTAAAGATATATAGCCCTTATCTTGTAGCTTGATAATAGAGACTCTTTTGTCAGATTTAAGATATTATTTCGTTCTCTTTCTACTAATAATTCTTAAACGCGATCGCACGCTAGGATTAAAACAGATATGCAGCATCTTTAAACCCTGGTGAGGTCTATAAGTAAGCGTCAAGTTCTTGCTCCGATTCTTGATCAAAGTAGATGAACTAGAGTCATCTAGAAAGAACGCCAGGAAGAATGCCAGGAAGAATGCCAGAAATAGCGCCAAAAATAACAATAGCTAAATCTGGGCGAAAACGAGAGAATGGAATAGGCCGATACAAAATTTTGTGTCACTGCAAGTACTGTCCGCTTATGCTTGGCTGCACTAGAGGGTTGTACTTATCGACATCCAACTCAGAACGCTCTTAAGTGTGAGTAGAGCTGCCGCCACAGAAAGGCGATCGCCGCTCAAAGTGCGTTAGATTAAAGCAAAGTCGGAATGACTACGGATAAAAGGATATTGAAGTTTCATGAGTTCAACGGCAATCTCGCAACAGAACCCGCTGTTAATCGGCAAAGGCCTACCTCCGTTTAATCAGATTCAAGCCGATCAGGTTGTTCCTGGGCTAACAAAGCTGGTCGAGCAGCTTGAGCAAGCCTTAAGCGACCTAGAAGCTAACGTCAAACCCACCTGGGACGGGCTGGTTGAGCCCCTAACCCAAATTGAGGAGCGACTGCGCTGGAGTTGGGGGGTTGTGGGGCACCTAATGGGCGTTAAAAACAGTGACGAGCTGCGTCAAGCTTATGAGGCGGTGCAGCCCCAGCTAGTGCAATTTGCAAATCGCATGGGCCAGAGCAAGCCGATCTATGATGCCTTTAAGCAAATTCGCACAGGCTCAGAGTGGGCCAAGCTGGAGTCGGCTCAGCAGCGGATTGTGGAAGCGGCCATGCGGGATGCTGAACTGTCCGGCGTGGGATTAGAGGGTGATGCCAAACGCCAGTTCAATCAAATTCAGCAGGAGCTGGCCGAGCTCTCAACCAAATTTTCTAACCAGGTGCTGGATGCCACTAAAGCGTTTCACCTTACCCTGGGCGATCGCGCTGAGATTGACGGCCTGCCGCCGAGCCTGCTGGGTTTGGCCGCCCAGGCTGCTCGCCAAGCCGGAGAAGAAACCGCCACGGCTGACAATGGCCCCTGGCGAATAACCCTGGATCGGCCTAGTTTTGGCCCCTTTATGCAGCACAGCCGCCGCCGGGATCTGCGCGAAAAGCTCTACCGGGCCTTTATCAGCCGTGCTGCCGGCGGCGAACTGGATAATGCCCCGGTGATTGAGCGCACCTTGGTTCTACGGCAGCAGCAGGCCAACCTGCTGGGCTACAACACCTACGCCGAACTTAGCGTGGCCCGCAAAATGGCTCCCTCAGTGGAAGCTGTAGAGCAGCTAATGGAAGAACTGCGAAGCGCCGCTTACCCGGCTGCCCAGCAGGATTTAGCTGATTTGCGCTCCTTTGCCGCCAGCAAAAATGCCCCAGAGGCTGAGGCGCTAAAACAATGGGATACAGCGTTTTGGGCCGAGCGCATCCGGGAAGAAAAATACGGCCTTAATGATGAGGAAATTCGGCCTTACTTTCCTCTTCCCCAGGTGCTGGAGGGCTTATTTACCCTGGCGAATCGTCTGTTTGGGGTAAACGTTATTAGCGCCGACGGTGAGGCTCCTGTATGGCACCCTGATGTGCGCTACTTCCAGGTGCAGGACGAAAAGGGAGTCGCGATCGCCCACTTTTATCTAGATCCCTACAGCCGTCCAGCAGAGAAGCGGGGCGGAGCCTGGATGGATGAGTGCTTAAATCGGGGCAAGCTGGCAGAGGGCATTCGCCTACCGGTGGCGTATCTGGTGTGCAACCAGTCCCCCCCGGTAGACGGTAAGCCCAGTCTAATGACCTTTCGCGATGTGGAAACCCTGTTCCACGAGTTTGGTCACGGGCTGCATCATATGCTGACCCGGGTAGACTACCCCGGCGCGGCAGGAATCAACAATGTGGAGTGGGACGCGGTGGAGCTACCCAGTCAGTTTATG
>JBCDFX010000400.1:0-4110 GCA_039177155.1 Cyanobacteria bacterium P01_H01_bin.119 | reverse complement strand
TTAGCCTCAATCTGGGTTAGGCGCTGCAAAAAATAGCGGTGGAACTGGGCCACCCCTTTGATTAATATCTTGCGATTTCTAACTTCAAAGGTGCTGCGGGCATAGAACTCAATATCGCCGGTGGCTTCAAAGTAGGCGCGATCGCCCACCGGAAAGCACCCCAGAGCCGACACCATAGGAAAATCTGCATTGCCCATCCAGTGGGCTTCACCCCGCCGCATACTGATCCACAGCACCTGCTCGGCCTTGGGACGGCAGGTTTGGTCTTCGAGCAACGACAGATAGTGATAGTCGGGGATAACGGCGCTTTTCTGCACAGCTTTGGGCACGCCCCCCCAGCCTTGTACCTCGTTAAACCGCTGCAGCCAGCGATCGCTCAGTTGCCGCAAGGTGTCCAAATCCGGGTTTGTATCACCGTCTAGGGGCAGCTCCTGATAGGTGACTTCCGATGGCTCTAGGGGCACCGCGATCAGCCCGCCCAGCGCTTCTTGAGGGGTTTGAGGTTCTACTCCAAACAGGGCTTCCCCTGCCTGAACGGTAAACAAATAGCGCCGCGCGCCGATCGGTGTCTCTCCGGCCATACGGGTGGCAAAGACCGCCAGCTCTCCAGTCTTGAGCTGCCATAGGGCCTCAGGATGGGTCAGCACCAGCGGCTGATGGGCCTGAATATGAAACTGCTGAGCAGGCTGCTGGGCCGTTGTAGATGAGATCATGGGGTTTCCTCCAGGGTGCCGCCTTCGCTGCGAATCAGTTGGGCGTAGGTGCCGGCCTGCTGCCAAAGCTGATCGTGGGTGCCGCGCTGTACCACCTTGCCCCGCTCCAGCACAATAATTTCGTCGCAGTCGCGAATGGTGCTGAGGCGATGGGCCACAATCAGGCAGGTGCAGCCCCGCCGCCGCAGATTTTGATCAATAATCTTCTCGGTCTCAGTATCCAAGGCGCTGGTAGCCTCATCCATCACCAAAATGCTGGGATTGTTCACCAGGGAGCGGGCAATTTCTAAACGCTGCCGCTGCCCCCCACTGAGGTTGGTTGCGCCCTCTAGCAGAGGCGCGTCGTAGCCCCCCGGCATCGCCAAAATTACATCTTCAATCACCGCATCTTGACAGGCGCGGCGCAGGCGATCGTCAGGAATCGTGCTGTCCCAAAGGGTTAGGTTATCGCGCACCGTTCCCTCGAACATCAAAATATCTTGCTCCACCACCGCCAGAGAATTGGTAATCACAGCGCGGGGAATTTGGGTGCGAGGCACGCCGTCAAATAAAATTTCCCCCGACCAGGCCGGATACAGCCCCGCCACAACCTTTGCCAGGGTAGATTTGCCGGAACCGCTGCCCCCCACCAGAGCTACCCGCTGTCCCGGATAAATCACTAAATTAAAGTCGTCAATCAGCGGCGGATCTAGAGGGCTGTAGCCGTAGTTGACGTGGCGCAGCTCGATTTCTCCCGATAGCTTGGGCGATCCGGGCGTCCAAAGCACCGGCCGATCGCACTCCTTAGCCTGACGATGCCCATTGCGCTCAATATTGAAGGCTGACCGTTGACCGTTGGAGTCACCATCGCCTAAATCATCCACCGGATTCTCCAGCACGTCGTCAAGCCGCCTGAGGTTGCCCTGGAGGTTTTGCAGCGTGCCGCCAAAGCGCACCAGCCGGTTTACCGGGCGTTGGAAGCTATTCATCAAAAGCTGAAAGGCCACCAGCATACCGATGGTCAGGCTGCCATCAATCACTCGCCAGCCGCCAATAATTAGCAGCGAGAGCGACATCAATGCCGACAGCAGAGACGGCAATACCCCCATCATGCGGTTGATTAGCCCCAGAGACTGCTGGGCATTGACCGCTTTGGTGTAGTATCCGGCCCAGCGGCTAAAAAAGTCAGACTCTAGCCCCGACGCCTTCAGGGTTTCCATGCTTTGCAGGCCGGAGATTGCCACACCGGACACCTTGCCATACTCCTGGGCCAGGCGCAGATTGGCATCCACCCGCTGGCGGGACACCCACTGCAGGGTAATCACATTAACCGCGGCAAAGAAAATCACAATCAGAGTCAGCAGCCAGTCGTATTGGAACATGGCGATCGCATAAAAAATCACCATTACCGAGCTAATCAGCGTGCGGCTTAGCTGCCCGGAGAGCACCCCCGCAACGTCAGTGTTTAGCCCCACTCGGCTGCTGATTTCCCCGGCGAAGCGCTGGGCATAAAAGCTAACGGGCAGCCGCAGCACATGCCATACAAACCGACTGGCCATGCCCACCGACAGTTTGACTTTTAGCGCCCGCAGATAGCGCAGCTGCAGCAGGGTCATCGCTGCCTGCAATATCACCGTCAGCAGCAGCCCCAGCAGCACATAGGGCAACCAGTCTAGCCGCGCTTCCAGCAGAATGCGATCGATAAAAACTTGCGTAAAGGCGGGCAAAATCAGATTGGGAATCACCAGCAAAAATCCGGCTATCACGCAAAAGATCAGCGCCCCAGTGGAACCTTTAAGCCGCTGAACCAAAGAAGACACCACGCTGGGAGCCTCCCCGCCTTTCTCAAAATTCTCGCCTGGCTCCAGGGTCAGCACAATGCCCGTGTAGCCTTCATCAAACTCGCTGTAGGTCACCCGGCGCGGCCCCACCGCCGGGTCGTTGAGATAAATCTTGTCTTTGCTAAAGCCGTCTACCACCAAAAAGTGGTTAAAGTGCCAGAAAACAATAAACGGCGGCTTTAGCTGCTGCAGCGCTGCGGGAGATTTTTTAAAACCCTTAGCCGTTAGGCCGTAGTTGCGAGCCGCTTTGAGAATATTGGCCGCCGTCACCCCGTCGCGGGACACGCCGCAAGCCTGCCGCAGTTCTGCCAGGGGCACTACCCGGCCATAAAGCCCCAAAATTTTGCCCAGAGCCGCAGCCCCGCACTCCACCGCTTCCATTTGCAGCACCGTGGGCGTTTTAACTCGTTTGGGCGATCGCGTTTGGGGCTTAAGTTCAGCAGTAGTCATGGGCAGTGGTCATGGTCGGATAGAAGAGTCGAATTCAAAGTAGGCTTTGGACAAGTCCTGGCGGCAATTCAAAGTTCAAAATTCAAAATTTTGAGCCGCTGGGCTATTCCAAAAACGGCAGCACAAAGGTAATGGGGGCTTTTTCTTCCAGGGTGATGCGGCCTGTGGTAGAGGTTCCCGCCATTAGCGGCGGCAGGGAGCTGCCCACGGCGCTCCAGCGGTAGCCGTCGGGGGAGCTGGGATCTGTTTCAATTTCGGCGATCACTTCGACCCGTCCATCGCGCACGGTTTCAGGCTCGTCTTCTTGCTTAAAGCGGGCCATTTCTAGGGTGCGAATGGGAGGTTCGGACACTTCAATTACGGTGCCGACAAGACCGCCCGCGCGGTCGCCCGCGACGCTAGCCGGCACAATTAAAATTCTCATGCCGGGCTGAATCCGGGTGCCCGTACTCTGATCGAAAAAGGTAATGCCCACCAGCTCCTCGCTGCCGTCATCGGGATAAACCAGAATGCCTTCTCCCACGCTGTGAATCGGAATCCGGCCCAAAAAGCTCCACAGCAGCGCAACTCCAACAATCAGCCCTGCGGCTCCCAAGGGCAGCCAGCTTCGGGGGCTGACAATCTGCATGAGCTGATCGAGCCGCTCCGGAGAAGATAGCCGCTCCAAAGCCTCCTGACGAAATAGACTCTCAGGGCTGTTGGAATGATTCTTTTTACCGGAGGTTGGGTTAGGGTTAGCCATAGGCTGTAGGGTAGGGTGCCAATAGATAGGTGTAAGTCAGAAACGGTATGAAGGGAGGGGGAGAGGGAGCAGAATTGCCATTGCAATGGAAGCGCAGCGTCAATTTAAATTGAGCCAGATAGGGATGATTTCAATCAATTCAATCAGGCTGAATCCAACTTTAGCGGGACTTTCCAAGACCAGCCTGAACCCTCGCTGAGAAAATCGTGAGTTAGCTGGCCAGTCCTAACTGATCCAGCATCCAGTTAAATCGGGCCGCTCCCTCAGACATTTGCTGCAAATCGTCGAGATCCAGCTCATCGTCCTCCATGGCTTCACCGTCGCTAGAGCGCAGGGGCGCGATCGCACTGCCGCTGATTTGATCCAGCACGGCCTGCAGCAGCTC
>JBCDFX010000399.1:0-4121 GCA_039177155.1 Cyanobacteria bacterium P01_H01_bin.119 | reverse complement strand
TCAGCCCAGAATCCATCTCGCCGAGGTCAGCTTAGACTTTTAGCTGGGCTAACCAGTTGGCAGAGCCGACGACTCCGTCCCTTTACCCTACCCTTGGCGGCTATCGTTGCCGCTGCTCCGGAAGGACTGCTTCTATCGGCGGCGAGCGTCAGCTCAGCTGAGCGGAGACCATTGGCACAGCAGCAGCCCTTTCAATGGGCCTGGGGAGAGGCTGCCGGGACAGTGGCAGCGATCGCCCTTAAGCTGGGCTACACCAAACCCGATCAGCCGCTGCTAGAGTGGCTGCAGCCGTTAAACGGCATTGATCTGCTGCAGCGCCAACTGCTCCAAGACGGGGTGCCCCTTTACTGGTTTGATGATGTGAGCCACGACGACCCCGACTTTACCCCGATTCAATATATGGCGTTAAAAGGCATTGTCCGAACGGTCAGGGAGCGCGATCTGCATTTTCGCCCCGAAACCCCAGTTAGCCGCGCGGTGTTTGCCACTGCCCTAGTGAATCTTTGGGAAGGCGATCGCCGCTTTCCCGATAGTCCTAGTTTTCAAGATGTCAGCCGCTACCACTGGGCCTACGCCAGTGTTGAAACTGCCGTAAACAATGGCTGGATGAGCGGGATTACGGCCCAAGATTTCTTCCCAAGCCGCATCCTGACGCAGCAACAAAGCTGCGAAATTCTTCAGCGGATTGCCCCAAGCGCAATTGAGTCTCTCTTTCCCCAGCCGCCCACTGAAGAACCTCTACGCCGCCGAGATCTGGCTCGAATGATGTATGGCCTGTACTTGGCATGAGCGAAAAATTAGAATATTCCTACACTAATAAGGGCATTAGTGAGAGCGCTAGAGTTAAGTATCCATGCCTTCTTTAATTACCGTTCGTTCTGAGGGGCTCTACTGCGAAGCAGGCAATTTTTATATTGATCCTTGGCGGGGAGTCGGCACTGCGCTGATTACCCACGCCCACTCCGACCATGCTCGCTCAGGCTCAGCTCACTACGTCGCTACCGCTGTTTCGCGCGGGGTGTTGACTAAGCGGCTAGGCGCAAATATCGATTTGCGCGGGGTAAGCTACGGCGAAAAGCTCAAGTTGGGTGATACTTGGGTTTCGTTTCATCCAGCCGGCCACGTGCTGGGATCGGCCCAAATTCGAGTGGAACACCGAGATGAGGTCTGGGTCGTCTCTGGAGACTATAAGCGCGGTGAAGATCCCACCTGTGAAAGCTTTGAAGTGATTCCGTGCAATACATTTATTACAGAAGCTACTTTTGCTCTGCCCATTTATAAATGGGACAGCGGTAATGCGATCGCTCGCCGTATCTACGACTGGTGGCAGAGCGACATCAGCCGACCCTCAATTTTATTTTGCTACGCCTTTGGCAAAGCCCAGCGGGTGCTGAGTGAACTGACGCGCTTTAGCGATCGCCCAGTATATGTCCATGGCGCGATCGAAACGCTCAACGACGTTTACCGCGACCAGGGTATCGCCATGCTGCCCACTGTTCCCACCTCAGAAATGCCCCGCGACTACAAATACACGGGCGATCTAATTCTGTCGCCGCCCTCCGGCCACCGCTCTAGCTGGATGAAGCGCTTTAAGCATCCCCAAACCGCCTTTGCCTCCGGTTGGATGGCCGTACGGGGCGCGCGGCGGCGGCGCGGCTACGAGCGCGGCTTTGTGCTGTCGGATCATGCCGACTGGCACGGCTTAGTGAATACCGTTAAGCAGACCGGCGCCAGTCAGGTTTATGTCACCCACGGTCAAAATGAGGTGCTCTCGCGCTATTTACAAGAACAGCACCAAATCAGTGCTCAGCCCCTAAAAACCCTGTTTGAGGGTGAGGCAGACATCTAATAAATTTTGGGAATTTTAGATGATGAGGCATTGACCTCCGCGCCAGCAGTCGCCAGTCTTACAAAGACAAAACTGCGGACCGGCTTGTTATAGGCCAAGCCTTCCAAAGATGTCTGGTGCCGTTAGCAAGCTAGCTAAAGCAATACAGTCCTGAAAAGGTGCATGACCGCTATGAAATTCGATCGTATTTTGGAGGACAGCCTCGGCTTCACTCGCCGTATGCTGTGGGCTAAGTCCGGGAAATCAAAAACCGTCAAACAGCCTTTTCGCTCAATTCGAACTGTGCCAGGGGAACAGGGCATTGCCTCTCTGCTAGAGGGACGCGACACTCCACGGGCGGTTAGAACCTGGATGTATAGCCCCAGACGGCGAGATCTCAACGCAGCCAGAATGGTGACAACCTCAGCCACAATGGATCTACATCTTTACTGCGATTTCCTGGGTCCCTTGCCCAATATCAAAAACGCGCAGACTCAAGAAGAGCTAGAGCAGATTCAGATTCGCCGAGATCGAGGTAAACCGGTACCAACCCATCGTATTCAGATTTTCAAGGCTAGTCACTTTATCAATCCCGATGGGTTTTATGATTGTGACTTAGTGTTTTGGAAGGACTGTGATTTTTTTGTTCATAGAGCCTTTGAATTAAATCGACTGGCTCGAATCACCACAGATCGATTGGCCAAATCCTGCTTAAAGTTTGGAGCCCCCTTAGAGTTTAAAGCTGAAGATTGGGAACCTATTCTGGCTCAGGAATGGGCGCAGGTAAAGCAGGAGGCCCTGAGCAAATTGACGTCTGTGTAGTTGTTTCCGCTGATTCACCGTGGCAGACTTCTACAGCGATCGCCCTCTATCGCACTGATTAAAATTGCTTGCGGTAGCCAATATGATTTGGACATTGACAGCAACAGCAACTAGACTCACAGCCTGTTCCTAGACGCCCGTTGGGCTGCTGTAGTCGTCGTCAGTGCAAAAGTAGAATATTCCTAAAAGCGAGAGATTAAGCCGGTGAGCCAAATACGCTGTCGAGATAGATACGGTTAATTTGGCGATCGCAGGCGCCATTTTGCAGCAAAAACAGAGATAAGGCAGCGCAAAACGCTCGATCCTGACCCCAGGTGTCGTGGGTTTTCAGATACTGGCTGAGAGACTGGTGAAGTTCTTCGGGAATCTCAACGGACAAGCTAATGGTGGTGGTTTGAGTTGTCATGGACTAGCAAGCTCCTCACTGAAAGACAGCAGGCAGCAAAAGCGCGCCAAAGTATGCACCCTTAGAATCTCAAAAACCCTTGCTACAGGGGCGTTGCCGGGGCTGAGTGATTCTAGAGCGCCTTCGCTGGTCGCATCATTGTGCCCTAGGGGGGGGGGAACCTGTCAATCGATACCGTGGCGCCCTGGTGTTTAGAAAAATTTTATATTTACGGCAGGATCAGGGTTCCCGACCCCACAGCGAAACCAGTTGCTCGGCGGGGTTGACACTCAAAAAGTAGCTTTGGATACCGCTGCTTTTCCACAGAAATCTGGGGGATCATCGAAATTCATCCTGAACCTGTGGAAAAGTTTTCCACAGCCGTTGAAAACTTGAGGAAAACACCCTCGATTCTGAGAGAAACATAAACAATTGTAAAAATGATGCCTGATTTTTTTGGACAGTAAAAAGTAATTAGGATTTCTAATCAGTTAGCGGGAGGACCTGAACTCGAGCAAATTTGAGGCCGTTGACCCCCTGGAGAGGCTCCACCGAGCCCTGTTCAATATCTTTGGCAACCCATCCCTCCCGCCGGAGATAGTGCAGGTATTGGCGATAGTCCTCCCACTCTGAAGCGGTAGAGTAGACAATGGTGAGCATCCCGGGCTGAGTGATGCGATCGCGGCTGTCTGCATCGACCGCTTTATCAATTCGTTTTTTGACAATTTCGTAGCGGGTATCTCGGGTGCCGCGGACATCAAACAAGCGCTCCGTATCTTCGTCGTGGGTAATATCAACGGTGGAATCCTGCACCAGCACTAGGTGGGTCACTTCCATATCGGTGTCAAAGCGATTCTTAAGGTCAAGGCAGATGCGAGCGCAGTCGCACACGGCCCGGAGCTGCTCGTAGCGCAAACTATCGAGCTGAAATCTAGAAAAATTTGAATCGATGGATTTGCCCGCATACACCATATGATCAATGCCGTCTGTCGATTCAACGTCGCAGTAGTGGGGGGTAATCGCCTGCATAGCCGTTTGCCAACGGCTCCAGGTTTCACGCAGCAGGGCGTTAATTTGATGGATGGT
>JBCDFX010000398.1:0-4136 GCA_039177155.1 Cyanobacteria bacterium P01_H01_bin.119 | reverse complement strand
GCAGCAGTTCGTATTCCGGTTTCTCCTGCCAGACTGCGATATGTTCGGCGGCCAGAAACGCGATCGCCAGCGCCAGCGTCAGGCCCAGGGCAATTAACTCATTGCTGCTAAATTGCCCAAAGGCACTCGCCAAATTACCCCAGGAATAGGCCCAAGGGGTAATCAGAGTGCCCAGCTTGGTGAACAGGCGAAAACTGTTTGTTTCCATAAAAAATAGACATCCCAGCACCACCGCGCCAAAGGTCAGCGCCCAGGATACTGCCTGGGTTCGACCGACGTATTTGCCCACCACCCGCTGAAACGGGCGACCGGCGTAGCGCAGCAGCAGCAGCAGCGCCCCATGATACGCACCCCAAATTAAAAAATTCCACGCCGCTCCGTGCCAGAAACCCGATAGGGTAAAGGTCAAAAACAAAAAGAACGGCGCCCAGTGCTTGCGCGATCCCATCAACGGCAAAAACACATAGTCGCGGAACCAGGTACTCAGCGAAACGTGCCAGCGTCGCCAAAACTCGTTGATGCTCTGAGACGTGTAGGGGGCCAAAAAGTTTACCGTCAGCTTTACCCCCAGCACCCGAGCAATGCCCAGGGCCATAAAGCTGTATCCAGCAAAGTCGAAATAAATTCGTAGGGTAAACAAAAAAGCATAAAACCAGATCAGCCAGGGATTGCCCTCCGCCTGTAGATCGATAAAGGGCGCAATATTGTCGGCTAAGACAAATTTCATAAACAGCCCCAGGGACAACCAGCGTAACCCCAAATCAAAATTTTCTAGGGTGAACTTAAAGCGAAATTTTTCGATTTGGGGCAGCAGCGCCGAGCGGCGCTCAATGGGACCGGCCACAATCTGCGGAAAGAAAGCGACAAAATTGATGTAGTCCAAAAACTTAATTGGCTTTTTGCGCCGGGCCTTGTGAGAGTCCACTACAAAGGCCACCATCTGAAAGGTGTAAAACGAGACGCCCGGTGGAATTTGGTTAAACACCGGCAGCGGAAAGCGACTTTCCCAGTCGGGCGGCATGCCGCCAAAGGGCAGCCCGACGAGATCTTCCACAAAAAAGGTGAGGTACTTAAAGTAGGCCAAAATGCCCACATCAAACACAATAATGGCGGTGGCAATCCATCTGGCGGTCTCGCCCTGACGGGTCATCATCCAGCGCACCATCAGATAGTTAAAAATGATGGTGAAGCCAAACACAATAAAGCTGGAGGCGCTGGCGTTATAAAACAGCAGCAGCGACAGGGCAGCCAGCCCCACCGTGTCGAATAGATCGCGCCACAAACCGGCGGTCTTGGCTCCGGCGCGCACGACAAAAAACGGCACGCTGAAGAGCAACAATACCCACCAAAACGAAAAATCAGAGAAGTTCAAGGATCGCTCTCCTCGCCAGTCTTTTCTAAAGCAGGAGCCTAATATAGGGATGCTAATTCGGCTCCGGCGGCGCTAGGGCCAAACCTATTTCCAGGATGCCCAGAGTTCTACTGATAAACACGCAGTCTTGGGCCGATTTGCCAGCGGGACCACAATCGGTATACTGGCGGAGCCAGCATCACAGGCTATCGTAGATTTGGTTCTCCGCTCTCTAGCGAACATGCTTGATTTAGCCCAGCTCACCGGAAAACAACAGCGGTTTATTCAACTTTTGCAGCAGCAGCAGCAGCAGATTAACAGTCTGCGATCGCTGTGTGCCCAGGCAAAGTTTGACTTTAACTTTATCAAAGGGTTTTTACTGAGCGGCGCCCTAGATGACTATGTGGACTGGCAAGAGCAAACCCAACAAACCTGGGGGCTAACCCCCAAGGGGCAAGAAATTAACGGCGTTCTTCCTGGAGCCGATTTAGCAGAAAAGCTGCTAGAGGGAAAAACCAATGTGTACATCCTCCAGGCGGAACTGGGCGATCGCTTTAGCCGCAACTACGGCGCCCTTAAAAAGGCGCAGCTAGTAGAGCTTCGAGGAGAAGGCGGCGGCAAAACCATTAAAGTTCTTGACGCTGGGGTGCTGCCCGCTTACCAACAGCGACAGCGTCTACTGCAGCAGATTGCCGCAGCAGAGCCCATATCAACAGATTCAACGGCAGACTTAACAGCAGGCTTGACAACTTGGGGGTCCCACCTAAACTGGCTCGAACATCAGGACTATATTGAACCCAAGATCGACACTGACTACGCCCTAACGGTGCGGCCCGAACTCAGGGCGATCGCTCTAGAATCAGTGGTCACAACCCTCACCAGCGACCTGATCCTCTCTGGCAAATGGCAGCAGATTCAGCTTAAACCCTACGACATTGATGCGCCGGTTCCCGATGTGGCCTATGGTCGCCCCGCCATACTGACCCAGTGTATTCAGCATATCCGGGGTATTTTTATCAATATGGGCTTCGATGAAATGTCAGGCTATATTGTGGAGTCGGCCTTTTGGAACTTTGACGCCCTATTCACCCCCCAGGATCACCCCGCTCGGGAAGTGCAGGACACGTTTTATCTCTCTAGCCCTCGCACGATGCCCCTGCCGGACGATCCAACTTTGGTGCAGCAGGTTAAACAGGTTCACGAAGCCAATTACGGTGGCTTGTGGACAGAGGCTGAAGCTAGCCGCGCCATTCTTCGCGCCCACACCACTACCTCCACGGCCCGCCGGCTGCATCAGCTTCAGGGTAAAGACGGCAAGTATTTTTCCATTGATAAAGTCTTTCGCAACGAAACCATCGATCGCACCCATCTGTCAGAATTTCACCAGATTGAAGGGGTAATCGTCGGTGAGCTGCTTAGCGTACGGACTTTGATGGGCTATTTAATTTATTTTTACGAACGCCTGGGCTTTAAAAATCTCAAATTTAAGCCCACCTACAACCCTTATACAGAGCCATCTTTGGAGGTGCTGGCCTACCATCCCCCCAGCGATCGCTATATCGAAGTGGGCAATTCGGGGCTATTTCGGCAGGAGATGCTGAAGCCTCTGGGCTGCGGTCGTAAGTCTACCGTTGCCTGGGGACTGGGGCTAGAGCGCATCGCGATGCTGCTCTACGGCGTGGAAAAACTCTCAGACCTAATCGGCCCAGAAAGCCGCATTGGGGGGTGATTATTTAATCCGAACGAATCCGGCCTGCTCAAGCAAATCCTGGCCTTGAGCAGTCAAGAGCAGGCGGCTGTAGGCGTCTCCGGCCTGCTGGTTGGCGGAGCCATCCTGCTTAACGATGACAAATAGCTGCCGCGTTAGGGGATACTGACCGTCGCGAAAGGCTTGGGCATTGGGCTGGTTACGCTGGCCGGGACAGCTAGCAGGCGGCACGTAAGGTTCAGCATAGGGCGGCACAAGCTGGTCGGTCTCGCGCCCCAGCGGCAGGGGCTTGATGGTGCACTGACCCACCACTTCGGGGGCAGAGGCGTAGTAAATAGCGCCTAGATTGGCAGAGACCTGGTTTAAAGCCTCTGTTGTGGTGTTGATAAACTGCACAGCGCTGCCGAAAGATTGACCGCCCAGCACCACGTCTACAAAAAATTCCACCGTGCCCCCATCTACCGAGCGAGAAATGGCTTGAATCGGTAAGTTGGGGCCGCCCACCTGGCTCCAGTTTGTCAGTTGCCCGGTGTAAATATCGCGCAGTTGAGCTAGGGTAAGCCCCTCTACCGGCAGCTCTAGGTTAACCGCGATCGCTAATCCCTCTAGAGCCACGGGCACTGCCTGCAGATCATAGCCATTTTGCTGGGCGGCCTGGCGCTCGTCGGGGTTGAGGCTGCGGGAGGACTGAGAAAAAGCCAGTTGATTATTTAGCAGCATATCAATGCCCGCGCCAGAACTGGGAGCACCGCTGGTCGGATCGATGTAGGCAAGCTGAAAGCTGGGCCACACTGATTGAATTACGCTGTCTACGCTGCCGCGAATCGGGGCCCAGGTGGTGCTGCCGCCATAGTTAAACTGTCCCTCTGGCACCGCTGTGCTGACTTGGGCAAAGGTGGCCCCGCTTTCCTCCGGGGGCGGCGCGACATTAGAGGGCTCAGCCGGTTCGGAGTTTGAATCTTGGTCGGTTAGAGCGCCTAAGTCAGGCCCGCCGTCGCGGGTCAGCCACCACCCCCCGGCAGCAACTAGGGCGAGGGTAACGCCCAAGGCGGCCACTAATGCAGGAAGCTCATTTTT
>JBCDFX010000397.1:0-4155 GCA_039177155.1 Cyanobacteria bacterium P01_H01_bin.119 | reverse complement strand
GTCGCTCAAAGGAAGCGGCACAGCAGAAAGGCAAGGCATTGGCACTCTCTTTTCGGGGACAGCTCTCTAAATAGTACGGCTATTTCCGCCATGCAGTACTAGTCCTCTCTTTGGCTGTTATCTCATCCTCGGGACTTGCGCAATGCCTGACGCTCTTAAGAATCAGAGAAGTTGCATCCGGGTTTCCCAAATTTAGGCTAGAGTTGGAAGCCAGAGTTGGGGAACCGGCCAAGCCCGGATGCAACTGCGTAGGTTCTGTTCTTTTCAATCGGAAAACACTAGGGCTATGTGCAATCCGCACCGAACATTAGATGCGGACTACGCCCCCATCAAATAGCGGCACGGTCATCGAAAAGTTTTCACCATAGGTAAGCTTCTGCTCTTCGAGAATGCCGAGGGCAATGTCTTCACCCAGACGAATGGACTCAATGTAGTCGGTGAAGTAGTGAACCCCGGCCCAGTTGCGACCGATAGAGATATTGGAGGCCAATTTGTTTAGCTCTCCTTCTACGGTCAGGGGGGCAGCGATCGCGGCTTTTTGTAGGCTAGCGCCGTCGGCAGCAGGCTGATAGCAGAAAGGCAGCTGATATCCATGATCAAAGAATGCCTTCAAGATGGTGACACAGGCTCCTGCTACCGTGGCGTGCCCTGCACCGTAGGCCGGGTGCATCGGTGATCCTTCGGGGAAAGCCATCGGTAATAGGAAGGAATTGCTGTAGCCGCCACCGGGGCCATCAGCGCCGTTCATTAAGGCGTTATGGCCTGCAACCTGATCTAGCAAATCTGAGTCTACTCCTTCTGCCAGGGGACGCACATCAAGAATATCCTCGGTGTCGCCGTTGCAGTAGCGGTTGATCAATCCACCCAGCGCCTCAGGACGGGCACGACGGTGGACATTAAATTTTTGGAAGCGCACTGCCTTAAGCGCACGAGTTGCGACCTCTGTTACCAGCGAGAGAATATGGGGGCCACCGAATTGGGCAAAGCCCTGCTGCTTGTCGATATAATCTGCCCGCTGGAAGGGAATGCCTGGGTCAAAGGGAACGCCCAAACCCAGCATAATCAGGCAGGCGTTTAGATAGGCTTCGTATAGGGCATCATAGTGCACATAGGTGGCGAGGTCTCGGGGGGTGGCTAAAAATCGGTAAACTGGTGACCCGTCGGGGTTGTTGACGTAGTCTTCTAGGCCGCGCACGTCAGCACCGTTTTGCACATCCAACCAGGCTTCCCAGTTGGTCATAAAGTCTTTGCGGGGCTGGGCTTTGCGAATACGCTGATCGATGCGAATGGAACCGTAGGAAATAAAGCCGTCGGCCGGGGTTTGGCTGCTGCTGCCCAGGCCGCTGTTGCCCACCAGCATAAATTGAGACAGGTAGGGGCCAACGGTGTCGCCTTTGGTGATACCGCGAAAGACACTTTGAAGATCAAAAGGGCCGCGCAGACGAGCGCGTTGAGCTTCACTGAGGCGATCGCTGGGGTTATTAACCCACTGGGTCGCATTTAAGCGAGCGATCGCCCCCTGAACGCCGGGGTTGCTAGAGAATTCTGCAAAAGGCACATCCCGCAGCAGCGCCATCAAGTAAACTTCGACCATTTCGGCGACCAGCTCAGCGCTCTCTAGGGTGGGTGCAGGGGGCATGGTCACAGCCTGGGCATCCGGGCCCTGTAGATCAAAGGTGTTGCCTGCGCCCTGGCTTTCCCAAGCGCGGGCGGCGACGCTGTTATTGTTTGCGATCGCCGATTTCCAGGTGGGACGGGGTTGGCCGTCGCTACCGGGAGGGCCAAGGGGCACGTCGCGGAAATCGCGCTCATCGCCGGAGTCAATGGCTTGCACAAACCGCTGATAGTCGTCGTTGCCGCGCACAAACATGCCGGGCGTTTCAGACTCGACCACCAGCATGCCCTTGTGGTCGTGGGGCAGTCCTTTAGTGTAGTTGGTAATATGAGTCGGGTTGTTGTTGCTGTCGCGGTAGCGAAATTCTTCGCCGTTGTCGATATGCTCAGGGTGCTCGCGCTGGCTGGCGAGTTCAGCGGCATCGAGGCGAACTTGGAGGGCTTGCTGTCTGCGATCGCGCATAGTAGAAAAACTCCTTTTCACAGGCTTTGGAAATTTGAGCAGAGAAGGTTGGGGCTTTAACCGTGTCCGCCGCTGGCGGCGAGGCTGGAACAGAGGACTGGCTTCCGACGAGTGACGCTGTTGCCTGAGCGCCTTGGGCGGCTCAAAGCAAATCACTACGTCGGTGGGATTTTGGGCATTCCAAAGCACTGAATCTTGAGTATTCAGCACCAGCTCTGTTTGATAAAACGCCTTGAAATACAAATCGGGCATCCGATCAAACACGCCCCAATCTTGAAAACTGGCGCTCTCAAAAATTGCCTGGAAACATCCATCAGCGTCAGTGAGGCCACCGCTGATGTGATCGTCCCAAATCAAATCCTTGTCCCAAATCTCTATCCGGAGATCGGCCACGCCGAGCCCGGTCTGGCGGTCGAGCACCCGTCCGGAAATTTGATAGGTAGTCATGTCCGTGACGGTTAGAAATCAATTTTTGAACCGCCTTTGAGCGGCTCGTCCCCATAGTGGCAAGGACAGCAGCGCGATCGCATTACCCCAGCGGGTACGTTTCTAGCCAATCACAAGCTGGCGTGCGGCCTTGTCCCTAATAAACTGGTAACTGCAATAACCGATGACAGCCTTTAGACTATGGGCGAGGCCAATATCCCCAGAGCTAAGCTGGCTAAACCATCAGCTAAATGAAACCCTAAGGCAGGCTAAGGTTTCGCATCTGCTACATTTTGAGGCGATACAATAAGTAGAACCTTTAGAGTTCGGTTAATTTTTAACCTCGACTATGACGCCGCCTACAGATTTAGACACGCCAGATTTAGAAACGGCTTCTCAGAACGGTGCAGGGCTGCCAATTGCCCCTAATCCCGACGAGCTGCCCGATGACGTGGAGATGTCGCTCTTCGACCATCTCGAAGAGCTGAGAATGCGCATTTTTTATGCGCTGATTTCCATTTTGGTGGGCGTTGTGGCGTGCTTTACCCAAGTCAACCGCATTGTTGAATTACTGGAGGTTCCAGCCCAGGGGGCAAAATTTTTGCAGCTCTCTCCAGGAGAATACTTTTTTGTTTCAATCAAGGTGGCGGCCTACAGCGGCATTCTGTTGTCCAGCCCGTTTATTCTCTATCAGGTTATCCAATTTGTGCTGCCGGGACTAACCCGTCGAGAGCGCAGACTGCTTGGCCCAATTGTTTTAGGCTCAAGCGTGCTGTTTTTTGCTGGGCTTGCATTTTCTTACTTTGCCTTGATTCCCGCCGCGCTGAACTTCTTTATTACCTACGGCCAGGATGTTGTAGAGCAGCTTTGGTCAATCGATCGCTATTTTGAGTTTGTGCTATTGCTGATGTTTAGCACTGGCCTGGCGTTTCAAATTCCGGTAGTGCAGCTTTTATTGGGGCTGCTGGGCATTGTTAATTCCCGCATTATGCTTAGGGGATGGCGCTACGTGCTGCTGGGAGCAGCAATACTGGGAGCAGTGCTGACGCCTTCTACTGACCCAATTACCCAGAGTTTATTGGCCGGGGCGGTTCTTTTTCTGTACTTCGGCGGCATTTTTATGGTGAAGGCCATCGGCAAGTAAGGCCAGCCGCACAGACGCTCAAAAGGGGTCATGTCCATAAGAGCAAATAGCATTACTAGACCGGCAACTGCTATAAGTCACGAGCGATCGCGTTGAGAGTGTCTTGCCGCCAGCGAGCATCGGTTTTGCGGTTGGTTTGCAGCTCTAAAAGCCGGATGCCGGTCAGTGGCAGCGGATTCAGCCAGGCGATGAGCTGGTCCCAGTTTTTGATCAAGGCGTAGTCAACGCCGTAGGTTTGGCACAGATCGGCAAAAGCGATCGCCTGAGGCATGGCAAAGAAGTCCTCAAAAGGTGGCTCAAATTGCGACACAGGCAGCATTTCAAAAATACCGCCGCCGCTATTGTTGACCAGCAAAATCGTCAGATGCCCCTGAAATTTGGGCCGCATCAAAAACCCATTGGTGTCATGCAGCAGCGCCAAATCGCCCGTCAGCAGCACGCCGCGCCCGTGGTGCTGCGCAATGCCCAAAGCGGTGGACAGGGTGCCGTCGATCCCGTTGGCTCCCCG
>JBCDFX010000396.1:0-4157 GCA_039177155.1 Cyanobacteria bacterium P01_H01_bin.119 | reverse complement strand
CCGTTTGAGAAAAAGATGACTGCTGGGATGCTGCGGATGCCAAAGCGTTTGGCGATTCCTTGGTTATCGTCTAGGTTGACTTTCATAACTTTGGCGCGATCGCTGTATTCATCCGCTAGCTTATCGATCAGGGGGGCTACGACTTTGCAGGGGCCGCACCAGGGGGCAGTGCAGTCCATCACAAATGCAGATTCCGCTTTTAGCAGCGTGTCGAGTTCGGCTTCGTTTTGTAAATAGGCGGCAGGCATGGGCGCTCCTTCTAAAAATTCCATTCTCCCACGGCGTTAACCCCGACAGCGCTGCTGAGGTGATTGGCAGCAGCCCAGATTAGGGCCCAGATCAGGGTCTTAAATTTGTGGCCCAGAGCACAGGCCCAGATCAGAACTCCAGAACAGATTTTTAGTTCAAAGTAGTGGCCTGGGCGGGCGATTCGGCTGTATCTGGCGGTTCAATTTGCTCTGCAAGCTGGGCCAAAATATCCAGCAGTTCTCGCTCAAAGCCAACCTGGGCGCGGTTGGTGCGCCCGCCGATAAATAAACGTCCTTCTGATTCGAGGGCCCAAATTTGGGAGTGGGAGATATAGCTCATCACAACCCCCGCCATCAAAAATCCAAAGCCCGCGTAGACAATGGGAATGCCGGGGTCGGCTTTAATCTGTAGGCCAGTGCTGCCGACAATGTCTGCAATGGCTAGGAGGCGATCGCCGATTTCTGTAGACATGCCAGCCCGCACCGTTGAGATAAGCTGGCCGGTTTGGTCGTAAATCAGCAGGGTTCCCTGTAAATCTTTGGCCACCAGAGATACCCCTTCACTTAGGTCGGGCTTAAGCGGCACCCAAGTTCCCCAAAGCCGGCCCTGGCCTCCCGTATCGAGTTGGGCCATCGGCAGTTCCAAAATTGGGCTGTTGTTGATTTTAAGGCGCACCGCAGCGATTCCCCAGTCGGCCTGATACAGGGTGACATTGCGGTAGCGCAGGGGATGGTTCACCGAAATTGTTTTTTGCTTAACGGTTTCTCCCGCCTGGTTAAGCACGGAGAGATCGGAGTAAAACTGATCGATATTGCCCTCGGGAGTGTAGTCAATCCAAAAGCGATTGACCTTAACAGACCAGTCGCGGGGAATTTGGGAGGCCGCCCACGGCCCTGCTTCAAACACGTTACGAATTTGAAACGTCTGACCGCTGGGCACCATTTCCTGGGCAAAAAATCCGGTCATAGCGCCGACAACAGCGCCGACTAAAATCAACAGCATGCTGGCGTGGACCACAATGGGGCCAATGCGTCCGACAATGCCTTTGTGGGCATAGAGGGCATCGTCACGCCGAAAAATTCGGTAGCGGCGCTGATTAAGCAGCGGCGTTAGGTCGGCCAAGGTGGCTTCAGGTAAATCGCTGCTCAGCGCTAGCTTACTAAACTGCCGAGGTCGCGTATAAAAATTCCAGGTGCGCGAGAACCACCGCAGGGCGGTAAGCTGCCGGGTAAACGTGCAGGCGGTCAGGCTAGCCCCAAACAAAATCAACAGAGACAAAAACCACCAGGTGCGGTAAACGTGGTCCAGCCCCACGGTTAAGACGACCTGCCAGCTTAAAAAGCCAAACAGAGCGGGCTCGTCGGGATAGTTTTGCTGATAAAACGCTAGGGACTGCCCCTGCTCAATCACCGTACCCACAATGCTAAAAACCGCGATCGCCAACAGTAGGACGATCGCCAGTCGTAAATCGGCCAGCAGCGGCAGCAGCTCGCGCTTAAAGTATCGGTTTACCTGCTGCCGCAGCGCCGCCACTACATTAGGACTATCCTCGGAGGCCATAGAAAATAAAAGGTCAAAAAATTAAAATGCTGAGATAGATAAAATTCTAATGGTGCGCCCTGGCGCGCGTCATCAATTAAAACCAGAATGCTTCCGGTATAAGCATCACCACGCCCGCCCCGCATAACAAACTAGGGGCTGAAACACCTCCGCATAAAGACTTGGCCGCTAAATGATGACAGCCCCTAGGCAATGCCAGCAGGCAGCAGGCGCACCACCAGCGAAAAGACGCCAAACCCCACCAGCAGAATGCCGCTGGTGGGCGTAATCCAACCCGACCAGCGGCGCAGCGCCAAAATTCGCTTTACTGAGGCCGTAAATGTCCCTGCCAGCACCAGCGGAGACACATAGCCAACGGCGTAGGCCAGCAGCAGCCCGCTGCCTAAAACCGGATCGCCTGTGGCGGTAATCCACGCCAGCAGGGTAGCCAAAACTGGCGTACTGCAGGGCGAGGCAACCAGACCAAAGGTCAAGCCCAGCAAGTAGGACTTTAGCCCTTGGGGAAATCCCTGCTGCAAAAAGTCTGTATTGCTCCAGCTTGGCAGGGGCGGCAGCGGCAGCGCCTCTAGCAAGTTTAGGCCCATCAAAATGGCAATTACACTGACCACAATGGGCAGCCCCAGCCCAATTTGACCGTAAACGCGGCCAAATCCAGCGGCAACGAGCCCTAAAATGGCCAATGTCGTAGCCAGTCCCAGGGCAAACCACAGCGACTGAGTCAGACCGTACCACTGCCCTTTTTCATCTTCGGCGTCGTAGGCGCCCATATAGCCCACCGTGATGGGCAGCATAGAGAGCATACAGGGGGTCAAACTGGTTAACAGTCCGGCTAGCCCAATCACACCCACGCTCACTAGAGAGAGATGGGTTAACTGATCGGCTACCCAGCCATTGGCAAGCTGAGTAACCTGATACATCGTTGTTTGCAGCGTATCCCAGTCCATCAACACCATATTTAAGGAATCTATGCCCTAATTTGCCCGTTTGGCTGCTATATCAGTGAGCTTGGCGCTGACACAGCGCTTTTCCATATTTATATTTTACAGAAGTCGCTCACTTGGCATTAAGCGGCAAAGTTACGCTGGGCAAAATCCACTTTTTCGCCCAGGTCAGCGAGCTTGGAGCGCACTGCGTCCACGGCTTCTAAACGAGGGATTAGGCCCTCCTGATTGGCAATTTGGATGGAAAGCCCCGGTCGAGCGTTAATCTCCAGCAGCAGGGGGCCAAGCTGTTGATCTAAAACAAAATCGACGCCTAAGTAGCCAAATTCGGTGCGATCGCCCAAGCGAGCTGACATGGTTAAAATTTCCTGCCAGTGGGGAATCGCAATGCCCCGCAGCGGGTGATCGGTTTCTGGGTGGCGCTCTAAATACTGGTTATTTTGAATGCCAACCGTGGTTTGCCCCGTTGCAATATCAACCCCAACGCCAACTCCTCCCCGGTGTAAGTTGGCCTTGCCGTCTGAGCGCCGGGTGGGGAGCCGCAGCATCGCCATCACCGGCACACCGTGGTACACAATCACTCGTACATCCGGCACCCCTTGGTAGGAGATGTCGTTAAAAACGGGGTCAAACTGCACCGCATATTCAATAATGACCGCATCGCTGCTGCCCGAAAGAGAAAACATACCGCTCAGCACATTGTGCAGGTGGTATTTGATGTCGCTTTCGCTCATAACGTTGCCGCTAGATTTGCGGTAGCCTTTCTCGCTTTTTCCGGTAATCACCTGGATGCCGTCGCCGCCGCTGCCGCCGGCAGGCTTGAGCACAAATGCATCGTGATCTTGAACCAAATCGGCAAATTGCTTAACCTCGTTTTGAAAGCGAATAATGCCGTAGGTTTCCGGCACGTTGACCGCTAACTCTTGGGCGATCGCTTTAGTGCGAATTTTATCGTCGGCCAGTTTATACAGATGGCGCGGATTTTTAGGAAACAGGTATTCCAAATTGCGGGCGTTGATCCCTAAGATGCCGGCATCGGATAGGGAAAATCGTGACAATAGCTTCATAACATTACCCCGCTGACGTGCTGGCGTTTAACTGCCGCTGCATGGCGCGGAACCGGAAGTATTCGGCAAGTTTATAGCCGTTGTAGCGACCAATTAGAATATTGCCGCTCAAGACAATCAGCAACAGCTCAGGAAAGGCAAACGCTAGGTACTGCACCCAGCTATTTTGCATGCACAGGTAGCCAACAACGGCCACCACCAAACTGCCTAAACTGGCGATCGCCACATCTTTAGGTCCCTCTTCTTCCCACATCCGCGCGGCCTTTTCAATGGTCATCGCCAAGATCACAATGGGAAATAGAGAAATAGACAGCCCCAAACTGATGTCTAGATAGTCCAT
>JBCDFX010000395.1:0-4162 GCA_039177155.1 Cyanobacteria bacterium P01_H01_bin.119 | reverse complement strand
TGGGGGACCAGCTGCAAACAGAAAATATCACTACGCTGGCCCAGTATGAGCACTGCGGCGACGGCGATCGCTCCCCCAAAGCCGTGCTCATGGATCGCTATTTGGACTCAGTGATTCGAGACTGCGGTGAGGAAAATCGCCGAGCAGCTGAACTGGTGCTCTACTGGCTCACCGATGAAGCCGAAACGCGCCCCCTGCGCACCAAAGCCGAACTTGCGGCTCACCTGGGAGCCGAAGCCCCCAAGCTAGAGTTGGTGCTCAATATCTATGTGCACTCTGGTATTGTGCTGCTGCTGCCGGCCCATCCCATCGAGCGCTACCAGCTCGTTCACGATTACCTAGTGGCGATGATTCGGCGTCAGCGGGGCAGCCGCCTGCTGTCCGAAATTGCCGCCCTGCAGCAGCAGGATATTGCCCATAAAAATGCGATCGCCCGCCAGCAAAAACTGCTGCGAAACGGGGCGATTATGCTGCTGATCAGCTTTGTTTCTGTGACCGTTTTGGGGGGTTTGGTCAATCGTATCCGCACCCAAAACCAGCAAATCAGGCTGGGGCTGGCGGCTAATGAAGCCCTCGACCTCTATGACATTTCTCAGACCGAGGGGCTTTTTGCGGCCCTGGACGCGGCCCAAACCCTGCAAAATACCCGAGTCACCGATCCAGAGCGGGTTGCGGTAGTGCCTCTGGCTCTGCAGCAAATGCTTCATCAAATTACCCAAGATTACAGTTTTATTACCGATCAGAGCGAAATTTTGGCCCTCAGTGTCCACCCAGACGGCAGCGAACTGGTAACCGCCGATGCTGAAGGCTTTGTCAAAATTTGGACAGCGGCGGGGCAGCTGCAGACCGTTTTACCAATGCAACCTGCCGCCGTTTGGGACGTAGAATATAGCCCTGACGGCAGCAGCTTTGCCACTGTCGGCGACAGCGGTATGGTCTCTCGCTGGAGCCGACAGGGAGATTTACTTAATCAGTGGCCCATTCAGCTTCCCCCTTCCGGCACTGATTCAAACGCCCAATCTCTCAGTCAGTCTCAAGCCGCTGCCCCTCAGACCGCTGCTATCGATAGCTTGGCCTATCATCCTGAGGGCGATCGCCTGCTAATTGGCGGGGTAGACGGCAGCGTGAGTCTGTGGCGCACCGATGGCACCCTGGTCACCCACTGGCAGACCGCCGATGCCGTGATCAACGATTTGGCATTTGCTCCCAGCGGCGATCGCATTGCCACCGCCAGTGATACTGGCACGGTGCAGCTATGGGATCTCGACGGCAATCTTTTGCAAACCCTTACCCACGAAGCCGGGGTCTATGGTTTGAGTTTTCATCCCCGAGGAACCCAGCTGGCCAGCGTGGATCGATCGGGCAATATTCAGCTTTGGGACTTACCCCAGGGCACACTACTACGCACGCTAAGAGACAGTACTCAGGCCCTAACCTCAGTGGCCTATACCCAGAGCGGCGATCGCTTGATGGTGGCCGGCGACTTAGGTATTGTGCAACTGTGGGATCAACGGGGCTATAAGCTAGGGGACCTGATTGGCCATCAAAGCTGGGTCTGGGCCTTAAAGGGTAAAGCCAATGGCCAGTTTGTCTCCGCTGACATTAGCGGCAAGGTGCAAGTTTGGGATGTCAGCGATCGCGCCCTTAACCGCTGGACTGCTTACGACGGCGTGGCCTGGAGCGTCAATTTTAGCCCTGACGGTAACCAGTTGATTACCGCTGGCAGCACCGGAACCGCCACCCGCTGGAGCGTTAACGGCGATCGCCTCACCCTCTACCCCATCGACCCAGACGAACCCAGTAGCGCTACTAATCTATACTGGGCTGACTTTAGTCCAGATGGTCAGCGGATATTCACCGCTGGGGCCGACGGTGCGGCCCGCATTTGGACTGCCTCAGGAGAGCAAATTGCCCGGCTCGACCACGGTGAGGCCCAGGTCAATGCTGTGGCAGTTAGCCCCGATGGACAAACCGTTGCCACCGCCGACAGCAGCGGCAGCGCTCGCCTGTGGCAGGCAACGGGAGAGCTTCAAGCCTCGCTGATGAACCACGGTGGCAAGGGCGTGGTCAGCGTCAGCTTTAGTCCAGACGGTCGCTTTTTGGCCACGGCGGGCCGCGATCGCAGCGCCGTCATTTGGGATATTGCCGCTCGTCAATCCCTGATGCGACTGGAGGGCCATCAAGACACCGTTGCCTGGGTAGACTTTAGCCCGGATGGGCAAACCGTAGTCACCGCCAGCCATGACGGCACAGCCCGGCTGTGGGACATTGAGGGCAACCTGATTACAGAGCTAATCGGTCATTCTCGCCGCATTACCTGGGCAGGCTTTAGTCCCAGCGGCGATCGCATTGCCACCGCCAGCGCCGATGGCACTGTCATTCTGTGGCGCTATCAGGAAGAGCAAACCTATCCAGAACGTCAGTTTCAGAGCTATTCCGGTGAAGCCTTTAGCGCTGCATTTAACCCCGACGAGAGTATGTTGGCGATCGCCGACAGTACGGGAAACATCACCCTCTGGCCCATCGAAGACTTAGCTATGTTGATTGAGCGGGGGTGCGATTGGGTATCGCGATTCCGCCTTCCTGCCACGGATGAATTTTCCGGACAGCGTCAGATTCAATCTGAATGTTTAAATAACTGAGTGCTTAAGTGACTAAACGCTTAACTGATAAGTGTTTCAGCCAGCAGGATGCATAAGGTTGACAGATGGTTTTGGTTAGATTGCGCGCTTCACCCAGCGTCGCTAGATTCGTTGGCGCAGCCGCAGTCTAACGCGCAGCCCGGCCCGCACCTCTCGGCGGATTGCGATTACCACACTGACGACCGCTATACGGCTTCGATTGTGTTCCCCTGATAAGTTGGAGTTTTTCATGAAATCCGTATTCGCTTTGCTGACTGCTGCCGCCTGTGGCACAGCTATCGCTGCGATCGCAGTGTCGTTATTTGCACCCGTTTCACCCACTGCATCAGCTTCAATATCAGCCCCTGACTCCCAGGCCGACTCTTATTACCATGCCCGGGTCTATCAACCTCCTCAGCGAGGTAGCCGAACCGAGTCTACCAATAGCACCCGTGCCTAATGCCTTTACACTCTGTCGCTTTGGTCCGATAACTCACTAGCATTCATCATTAAATCTTGGCTTGGTGAAATCATTTACGCTAAATCAACTGCCTGAGAACATGGGTGCTTCCCAATATAGGAGTTGCTGTGCTGAGTAAAGACTGGTGGGCAAAGATCCGCTTGGGACCCTAATAATTGGAACAACTTTGATTAGGTTTATAGTCTATCTGGGCAGTAGTGACTGTCTGGGAGTAGAGCCGTGGGGAAGTGGATACTTGGCATAGCGACAGCAGTTGTAGGCGTGTTGGCGACTGGCCTTTACTACACAGAATCATACTTTTCTTTATATCCTTCAGTGGATACAGTCTTACCTCCCAATTTCATCCAGAAGTTTCCCCATGTGAGTCTTGGCATGACTACTGATGAGATCGAATCATTACTTGGAGAACCCACATCTGCTTTTCAAAGAGATACTGCGGTTGTCTATCGAGAAGAGTTTGACGAAATTTTCCAACAAACACCCGGCGTGATAGCGTCCTGTTGGCAATACGGTTCAGATGGTGCCGCTAAGTTTTGGGATTTTGCCTGGCTTTCCTACAGTGTTTGTTTTGATAGCGATGACCAGGTCATTCAGACTGGCGTCAAGGTGTACTACGACTAGGAAGCTTTGGGTGAACTGATCCACTTTTGCGCCTACAGCAGCCGAAGAGATGATTCCGACTCGAGTCTTTCGGCGGCTTGCCATATTAGAGCATATCCATTTCCTAAGCTTGAGACGATCGCTGGCTTAGGATGGCGATCGCAACCCCAGCTAAAATAACGGCGGCTCCCAGCCAGACCTGCGCCCCTGGATTTTCGCGAAACACCAAAATTCCCAACACGCTGGAGCCAATCGGTTCTGCCAAAATCGTCAGCATTACCAGAGTTGGCGAAATCCAGCGCACGGCCCAGTTAAAACTGGTGTGGCCAATGGTTTGAGGAAAAATGCCGATCAGCAGCATGCAGAGATAAACCGTGGCAGAATACCCGCCATAGCCACTGCCAAATAGCAGCGGAAGGGGAAGCAGCAGGGCGGCGGCGGCGGTGTAGGTCAACACCAC
>JBCDFX010000394.1:0-4166 GCA_039177155.1 Cyanobacteria bacterium P01_H01_bin.119 | reverse complement strand
GAAGTGGCCTCGCTGGTGTGCTACGTGGCCAGCCCGCTGGCGTCGGCAACAACCGGCGCGGCCCTGCGCGGTGATGGTGGCACGGTAAAGAGTGCTTTTTAGCGGGCGTTATTAGCATTTTGTAGTTTTAATATGATGCAATCGCAAAACTATGAATCTATTCCCAACACTGTTTCTCTCCCATGGAGCACCCGATTTGCCGATTCGGGAAGGCGCGGCCACTCACTTTCTTAAGTCGCTCTCGCAGCAGCTTCCCCAACCCGAAGCAATTTTGGTAATCTCTGCCCATTGGCATGGCAATCCACTGCAGGTAAGCGCAACGCCGCGCCCAAAAACCTATCATGATTTTTCGGGGTTTCCGGAAGCGCTCTATCAGCTGAATTATCCGGCGCCGGGTTCACCAGAGCTAGCTAATCGCATTGCGCGGCTCCTTAGCCAGGCGAAGATTGCCTGCGAACCCCATTTTCACAGAGGCTTTGACCACGGCACATGGACCCCTCTGATCTTGGCCTATCCAACGGCTAAGATTCCCGTTGTGCAACTTTCAGTGCAGTATCGGCAGAGTCCTCAAATGCACTGGCGGATCGGTCAGGCCCTTGAGCCCCTGCGCAATGAAAATATTTTAATTATCGGCAGCGGGAGTGCGACCCATAACTTAGCTGCCATAAGACCCGATTATCAGGCGTCTCCCCCTGCTTGGGTTTGGGAGTTTGATGATTGGTTGACCAAAACGATAGAGCACCAGAATTGGGGTGCCCTGATGCAGTATCGACAGCTAGCGCCCTACGCCCAGGAAAATCACCCCACGCCAGAGCATCTGCTGCCATTATTTGTTGCTCTGGGTGCAGTGGGCCGGGCTGCTCAGGCAACACAACTCCACCGGAGTTATACCTATGGCGTCTTAAGCATGGCGGCTTACGCCTTTCATTAACCCACTGCTTTATAAGGTGTAGAATTCACACTTTTTTGGAGCTATTGCACATTTATCACGATTAGGATTTGAGGTTATGGCACTTGGTCAACTAATTAACGGAAGCTGGACAACGGACTGGGCTGAGCATAGTTCAAAAGGCGAATTTAAGCGCATGTCAACTCATTTCCATCATTGGATTACAGCGGATGGTTCAGGTGAATTTCCGGCTGTAGCAGGACGCTATCATCTCTATATTTCTTTAGGCTGTCCCTGGGCCCATCGTACTGCCATTTTATGGCGGCTCAAAGGTCTAGAAAATATTGTTAGTCTATCGATTGTTGACCCTGTTATTAGTGAACAGGGGTGGCGTTTCTCCGATTATTCCGGCTGCACTCCCGATACGGCTAATCAGGCGAACTATCTTTGGCAGGTTTACGTTAAGTCTCGGCCAGACTACACCGGTCGGGTTACAGTACCGGTTCTATGGGATAAACAAACTCAGCAAATTATTAATAATGAATCGCGTCAAATCATTCAGATATTTAATTCAGCATTTGATGCTTTGGGCGCTAAAAAGATTGATTTTTATCCCAAGTCACTGCAGCCAGAGATTGATCGCGTTATCGATGCTATTTATCAGCCGATTAATAATGGGGTTTATCGCAGTGGCTTTGCCAAATCTCAGGAAGCTTACGATAAAGCCATAACCGCATTATTTAGTGCGCTGGAACAGTGGGAAGCCGTGCTGGAAAACCAACGCTATCTCTGTGGCGACTCACTCACACTGGCCGACTGGTGTCTCTTTACAACGTTATTTCGGTTTGATTTAGCCTACTACGGACTATTCAAATGCAATATTAAGCGTCTGGTTGATTTTCCCAATCTCTGGAATTACTGCCGAGAGTTATACCAATATGCCAATGTGCGATCGCTTTGCCTAGCCGACCATGTGCAACGACTTTACTATGCGGGGTTACCTGAATTGAATCCTGCAGGCATTGTCCCCGCTGGACCAGCAATTGATTTTGAAGAGCCCCATAGCCGCGATCGGATGGGGACGTGAAGCACATAGTCGAGATAGCTAGGAAGGTCGGGGCACTGCCTATTTTACTCACTGCTGATTTCGGGTAAGTTTAGTCTTTATCGCAGTACATTAAATAGTGATAATCATTATCATAATACTGCTTTGCCTCCTATGACTTCTACCGAAATTGCGCCACATCCTCAATCTGTTGTCGAACCAACCGCTTCCACGCTGCCTGCAATGCCTCACCGTCCCCGCCGCCTGCGACGCATAGCAGGATTGCGGCGCATGGTGCGCGAGCATCACCTCACCGTTGATGACTTGATCTATCCAGTGTTTGTAATGGAAGGGGTTGCTCAGAAAGAGGCGATTTCCTCCATGCCAGGATGCTACCGCTACTCCCTGGATCTACTGCTGGAAGAGGTCACTGCCGCCTATAATTTGGGTATTCCTGGTATTGCCCTCTTTCCGCTGATTTCCCCGACCCTTAAAGACAACGCGGGCACTGAGAGTCATAATCCTGACGGACTGGTACCTCGGGCGGTGCGGGCCATTAAGCAAGCTATCCCCCAACTGCTGGTGTTTACCGATGTGGCCCTTGATCCTTACAGCAGCGCTGGTCATGACGGCATTGTGGAAAACGGCAACATTCTCAATGACGAAACTGTGGCGGTGCTGGTGAAGCAGGCGCTATGTCATGCTGAAGCTGGAGCCGATTTTGTCTCCCCTTCCGATATGATGGATGGCCGGATTGGGGCAATCCGTCGCGCCCTGGATACCGAAGGGTGGATTAATGTGGGTATTTTGGCCTACTCCGCCAAGTACGCCTCCGCCTACTATGGCCCCTTCCGCGATGCCCTAGACTCTACCCCTCAATTTGGCGACAAAAAGACCTATCAAATGGATCCCGCTAATGCCCAGGAAGCTTTGAAAGAAGTAGCTCTCGATATCGCTGAGGGGGCTGATATCGTTATGGTGAAACCTGCTTTGGCTTATATGGACATTATTCACCGTATCAAGCAGCACACGACGTTGCCTGTAGCTGCTTACAACGTCAGTGGAGAATACGCCATGATTAAGGCTGCGGCTCAGCAAGGTTGGATCAATGAGCAAACCGTGGTGATGGAAACCCTCACCAGCCTTAAGCGGGCTGGGGCAGATGTGATTTTGACCTACTTTGCTAAGGATGTCGCCAGCTGGTTGCGGAGGTGAAGAGATAAAGGATGTGATGAACTTTCTAGTTAAAAAGTTTTGATCAAAGACCGGAATTTTCTACGCTTAGAAGCAATGGATAACGCTACCCGCAAAGAGGGATCACTATGGCCAAAACCCTAGAGCGCGATGACCTTTTAAAGCCGGTCTTCGGTCATCGCACCCTATCCTCTTCTCAATCTCAGCTCGGCGGCACTACCCAAATCTATAACTGGCAGTGGCACCGTCAATCCCTGACGGTGACCTACGAAACATTGGGCGAGGGCGATCCGGTGCTGCTGCTACCGGCCTTTAGCACGGTCTCGAACCGAGCGGAACTAAGAGAGGTGGCGGTGGGGCTAGCGCCGCACTTTCAAGTCACAGCCCTCGACTGGCCGGGGTTTGGGGAATCTGATCGCCTCCCGCTCAATTACAGTCCAGCGCTATATACCCAGTTTTTACAGGATTTTGTGGCGGCAATTTTTGAGACGCCAGTAGCTATGGTGGCGGCGGGCCATGCTGCAGGCTATGCGCTTAACCTAGCCGCTCGTCAGCCCAAAGCCTGTTCCAAACTTGTGCTGGTTGCTCCCACTTGGCGAGGGCCACTAGCGGTTATGGGAGTCCCCCCAACCGTACGATCGGGGGTTAAGGAATTGGTGAGAACCCCAATTTTGGGTCAGTTCCTTTACGGCCTTAATACCCAACCCGGCTTTCTAAAATGGATGTATCGTCGCCACGTCTTTGTCGATGAGCAGCGTCTGACGCCTGACTACATTCAGCAGCGTCACAGCAGCACCCAAAAATCCGGAGCCCGCTATGCCCCCGCCGCTTTTGTGACGGGCGGGCTTGACCCGGTGCCAAGCCGCGAGGCTTTTCTACAGTACTTTGAATCACTCGCCTGTCCGGTGATGGTTGTTGTAGCGGAGCAGGCTCCCCCTGCCTCCAAAGCTGAAATGGAAGCGATGGTGGCGCTGCCTGAGGTGCAGTTTACCCGCTTACCCGGCACCTTAGGTCAAGCAGAAGAATATGGGGACGCTG
>JBCDFX010000393.1:0-4179 GCA_039177155.1 Cyanobacteria bacterium P01_H01_bin.119 | reverse complement strand
CTAAGGAAGCGATCGAAAATCAATCCCAAGCTATAGATCTAGACTTTATCGTGGATGATTTTGCCAACATGCTCAATTCTATGGGCGAAGGCACCCGTCGGATTAAAGCCATCGTGCAGTCCTTACGGAATTTTTCTCGGCTGGATGAATCAGGGTTGAAAACTGTCGATCTTCACGAAGGTATTGACAGCACATTGATGGTACTCAATCCTCGGATTGGCCAAACATCCCGGCGATGTGCCATTGAAATTGTGCGCGAACATGGCGACATCCCCCCTATTGAATGCTATGCGGGCGATATTAACCAAGTCTTGATCAACCTCTTAAACAACGCCATTGACGCCCTCGAGGAAATTCGGGCGCTATGTTCTGATCAAGAGGATGCCTTACTCAGCAAACAGCCGATTATTCGGGTACAAACCGCCTACAGCAATCAGCAGGTCACAATCACCATCGCGGACAATGGGCCAGGAATTCCACAAGAGATTAGAACTCGCGTTTTTGATCCATTCTTTACGACTAAACCGATGGGACAAGGAACCGGGCTAGGGCTATACGTCAGCCACAAAATTGTGGTTCAAGATCACGGCGGGAATCTTTTATGCCAGCCTAATTCTGGCGGCGGCACAATGTTTATCGTCTCAATTCCAGTTAGGCAGTCAGCGCTGCTCCCAGTATCTGCCCCGCTGTCAGCCAAGCTAGCTTAAAGTCTATGGACTAAGCCCTGATTCAAATATCACAACTCAAGCTCCTAACTCAAGATAAGAAATCAATATTTATTGCCTATGGCCCAAACAACTCTCTTAGCCCAAGCCAAACAGGGAAATCCCAGCGCTATTGAGCAACTGCTGGCCCAGTTTTTTGCCCGTCACGCCATTGAGGTAGCAGTAAACGCCCCGGCAGCGAATCATTTACAAGTTGTTCTAAAGGGGGCTAAGCTACCCGCCGCGGATCAATGGCTGCCCAGGCTTCAGCAAGGATTTACCAAGCTAGGTGTGCGGCAAGATCTCTCGATTACCGTTTGCGGGCAGCAAATCGGGGAGACGATCGCTTGGCAAGCGGCGATCGCCCCGCCATCCACTGCGCCTAGCCCAAACAATCCTTTTCCGCCCCTAGAGCAGGTTGACCTTACCCAAATGCCACCGCCGGCTACGACTGCTCAAAGCTTAAAATCAGCTCAAAGCAGTGTGCCTCGCTCCGCTGCACACTCATCGGCTAAAGCACCCTTAGTGACCGCTGCGCCAGTCACTGCACTCATCAGTGTGAGAACAGCCGCGATCGCGCTTAGCGCTCTAGGGCTGCTGGTTATCACGCCTATGGCGATTCGCAGACTGGGGCAACTGGTGCAGTCTGCTGACACCGCTATTCGCACCGCGACTGTTACTCCCCAAGCTCAACCCAGTTCAAGCCCCATATTTATGTCGGTAGTTGGCCGCGGACAGCAGGCTCACTATATTGAGCGGGGCGAGTTTACCACCGAAATTGATAATCTGGGTCTCGATGTTGAAGTTCTTGATGGCTATATATTTGAGGTGCCTACCCTCGACAGTGAGAAAATCATTTACACCATCCGCTCTCCCAAGAGGGGCGGACAAAGCTATGTTGCTGCGGTATTTGCGATTCAAGACGGCCAGACCATTAATCGCGCTTACGTAGATGCCGATAGTTTTTACGTTATTGTTTGCCGCTCTGCTCGCAGCAGCGAACGACGCCCGGAACTTCCTAAATTAGAAGCCGGTCAGGTGAACTGCGGAGCAGATGCCCAAGAGCTGGCCAGCCATCCTTCTGGCTAAAGGCAGCTGGACGTCAATACTACCGATTTTTACTCTGAGTTAATAAGATGACATAGGTCAAGATTCAACAAAGTGCTCCGGGATCTCACGGAGAATCTTGATGATAATAGGTGTGCATGAAGAAAAATTTAGGTTAGAGCTAGTCGAATACGCTGCTGGCCGCGTTCTACCTGAGCCTGATTTAGATCACAATTTGATGGGTTGACCATGTTTTTTCGCGCTGCATTGTTTACCACTGCGTTAATTCCTGGATTTTTTCTAGGACATCAGCTTTTCACCGCCCAGGCTACCTCACAGCCTTCAACAGATAAACACCCGTTAAGCGCTGCAATATCTGCAATCACGACGTTTTCGGAGGGAGTGGCGAGTACTGAAATCGCCCAGTCTGAAACTCGTGTGCCCCGACTCCCTGTCCCGCCGCTGCCGGAAAATTTGCCTGAGGAGCCGTTTAGCCCAGACGGACAGGGCATTTTAGGCTTATATCCTGAAGCGGAAGATGATGTTGGCGTAGGGCATCTGCGGCCTGCCAACCTGGCCTTTTTTGAATCCGAGGATGATTCTGAGGCGCTGCGAGGGGCAGGTTGGCTCAGTCAAATTGCCATTCCCCTCTATGTAGGGCCGGAAGGAGAGCACTGGGGCTGGCTGATACGCGGCTGGTTGATTCCTAATGGCTACGACCCCATCGCAGTAGGCCGGGATGCTTCTTTTGTGATGCTACACACCTTTTACGATTTATTTTCGTTTCCCGTAGTCGAAATTCGGCCGGATGGCTGGTTTCGATTTCAGTACAGCTCAGCAGGAACGGTTTGGGCTCATCAATCTCATTTGAATTTAGGCCAGATGGCGATGGAAGTTGAGCCCTGGGAGGAGCGATTTGCTGAGGTATCCCAGATCTACTTTCGCAATACTGGGGCAGTGTATGCCCTACGTTCTGAGCCAGATAGCGATCGCCCATTAATTGCTTCCATCGGCAGCGATAGCTTTATTGAGCCCATCGAAGTTGACGGCGACTGGATGCGAGTGCGCGTCTCCCAACCCGCGACGGGCTGTGAATTGCTTCCCGAAGCTCGCACTGATGAAGGCTGGATGCGATGGCGCACAGGTCAGCAGGGTATCCGGGTTTGGTTCCCGGCACTGGGCTGCTAGGCGCTGGTTTGTTAAGGGTTAACAGCAAATTTCGACCTAAAAGCAATCTGACTAAATTATGGGACTACAGCGCTTCTAGCTGTTCTACGGTACCCACATTAATCAGAGATAGGGTTTTGCAGGTGCGTTTGATTAACCCGGTCAGCACTTTTCCTGGCCCAACTTCCATCACTGTGTCAACGCCGAGTTCAGGCAGTTGCAGCGTGATTTCACGCCAGCGCACAGGCCCGGTCATCTGCCGAATAAGACGATTTTTTAGGTCTTGTCCGTTGGTTTTTGGGGTGGGTTCTATGTTAGAGAGCACAGGGACTGACGCATCCTGAAACTCTACCGCCGACAGCACGGGCTCAAATTCTCGGGCGGCGGGGGCCATCAGTGGCGAATGAAAGGCGCCGCTAACGTTGAGCTTTACTGCCCGTTTGGATTTTACCGTGTCCATCACGGCATCAATCGCAGCGGGGGCCCCTGAGATAACCACTTGACTAGGATTGTTGTCATTGGCTAAGACGACGCCTTCTGTGGCCTTAATCTTGGCGTCTAACTCATCGCGATCGAAGCCCATTAGGGCAGCCATAGCGCCTTCAGAGGTTTGGCTCATCAGCTCTGCTCTCCGCTGCACTAGCCGCAGTCCAGAGCCAAACTCATAGACCCCTGCGGCATAGAGAGCGACATATTCTCCCAAGCTGTGGCCCGCTAAGACTGTCGGGCTATGTCCTTTATCTTTAATAAGATCAACTAAAATACATTCCAGAGTGTAGAGGCAAGACTGAGTATACAGGGTGTCGGAAACAGTATCGTCTTCGCTCTGACTCACCGCCAGTACAGACCAGCCCAAAATTTCTCGGGCCTGCTCAAATTTCAGTTGGGCTTCTGGTAGTTTGGCTAAATCGCTGCCCATGCCAATCGATTGCGATCCCTGTCCTGGAAATACCCACGCGGTCTTTGTCATAGTTCTCTGTAAATCATGCATCCTTTACTGTCTCAATAAAAGGTGCTTTAGAAAAGACAGTATTTAGGATTAGGACTCGGTTGGGCCAACGCTATACAATGCTGATTGCAGTCTGCTTTTACGCTTGAAGGTGTTCACAGGAAAAAGGCTAATCGGCTATGGCAGAAAAAAAAGACGTTAAGCGCGGTGATTTGGTTAAAGTTATTCAAGCAAAGCTGGAAGATAGCTTAGAGGCTAAGGCCAGCGATACCCGTTTCCCACCTTATATTTATAAGACTGAGGGCGAAGTGT
>JBCDFX010000392.1:0-4202 GCA_039177155.1 Cyanobacteria bacterium P01_H01_bin.119 | reverse complement strand
TGAGTGTTGAGAGGAGATGCGGCTGATTCCATGGCTTAGCCTCCTGGCTGTGTTTATAGCTTACTGGTTTGGCTACTCCTGGGTGGGATCCCAAGGACCGACGACGGGTTCGCCGTGCTTCTCTTTCTGGGCCAACTCTAGGTTGAGGGCGAGGAGTTTTTCGAGGAGGTCGTCGTCGGGGCTAAAGCCGTAGGCTTGCAGGACGAGGGCATCGAGTTCTTTGCCTTTGAAGTGTTCGGTGACAAAATTAGCGAAAGTATACAGGCGTTCGGCAGTCGTCGTCATGGAGCTATGGCGTGAGGCGTTGAGCTTCAGTATTCCCACGTACTAGTCTACGGCCTCATCCCCGGTGAACTCTTAAACCAGCAATCTGACGGTACTGGGAAAGCGTCAAAGGTATTTGTGACATCTTTGCGCATGATTATTTTGATGACATAAAGGTAGAGCAACTCGCTGAAAGGTTCGGACGGGTTGCAAGTCAGACTGCCTTTATATCGACCACTCCAGCGATACCCGGTGGAGCAAGCAAAATGTAACGAAATGCTGCGATTCCATCGATATATGAATGAGTGTTTCTTGAAATTACGGCTTTTAGCTAAAGCGGAAGACAGGGCTGTGATTTCGGACTGGTGAAGGCTGTGACCCCTCACTCACCTAATCACGATCAAAATCAGCGGAATTGGGGCAGACAAATCAATTCAGAAGCCGCAGAATACTCCTAAACTAAGTTATCTCAGCCATCGCGCTAGTGGCGCTCGCAGTCTGCCCCAGACTGAATCCTGTCCTTAAATCTACGCCGGCCTCGCTTGCATCCCTAACGACCTCGACTGATTTAGTTTGATGCTTTGCTGTCTGAACCCTGACTGTGCCCAACCGCTCAATGCTGACACGGCAGTTACGTGTCGGCACTGCAACAGCGTTTTGATCCCCCTGCTGCGCGGACGGTATCGTCCGGTCAAGGTGCTGGGTCGCGGCGGCTTTGGGAAAACTTATCTGGCCCAAGATTGCGATCGCTTAAATGCGTTCTCTGTGGTGAAGCAGTTTGCGCCTCAGAGCCAGGGAACAAAATCGTTTAAGAAGGCGGTGCAGCTTTTTCAGCAGGAGGCGGAGCGGCTGCATCAGTTGGGAGAACATCCCCAAATCCCAACCCTGCAGGCGTATTTTGAATACGACGGCTTTTTGTATCTGGTGCAGCAAATGATTGAGGGTAAAACGCTGCTGCAGGATGTGCGCCGCAACGGCACCTTAGATGAAGAGGGGCTGCGATCGCTGCTCTCTGAAATTTTGCCCGTGCTTCAGTTTGTCCACGATCAAAATGTGATTCACCGGGATGTAACGCCCAACAATATCATTTGCCGCAGGCTAGATGGCAAACCCGTGTTAATTGACTTTGGCGTGGCAAAGCAACTGAGCGAGACCCTCTCGCAAGAGCCTGGAACTCGCATCGGCACCGAAGGCTATGCCCCCATGGAACAGCTCCGCAGCGGCCAAGCCTATCCCTGCAGCGATATTTACAGCTTGGGCACTACGTGTCTGCATCTGATTACGGGGGTCAGGCCCGAAAAGCTCTACAACCCCTTAGATGGCAAATGGCGGTGGCGAGAGGAGTTGGAAAAGGCCGGAAACCAGCTCGACCCGCTACTGGCCGATATCTTAGATAAGATGGTGATGGATTTGCCCGGCGATCGCTTCCCGTCGGCCCAAGCCGCGCTGGAGGCACTCCAGGCGCTGCCGTCTCGCCACGGGGTGGTGCCAGGCTGGATTCGTCAGCATCCCAACGGCAGAATTTCGGACTCGTCACCGCCCTCTAGCCCCTTTGCCTCTCTGATCTCTCCGGGGCAACTCTCCAGCAGGCCGCCCAGCAGGCCGCCCAGCAAGCCGGCCAGTCAGTCGTCTAGTAGGCCGCCCAGCAAGCCGCTCAGTCAAGATCCCGCGGCGGGGGCTAAACCCATTGCCTCGACTCCGCGTGCAGCCCAATCTCGTGCTAAGGGCTGGCATTGCATTCGCACCCTTACCGGGCATCAATCTTGGGTAACCACTGTCCGCTTTAACCCCAAAACGCCTACTCTGGCCAGCGGCAGCCTGGATGACACCATTCGCCTGTGGAATCTACAGACCGGGCTTCAGCTTTACAAGCTGCCGGGGCATCGCCGAGGGGTTAATGAAGTCGAAATTGGCAATGGCGGTCAGGTGCTTGCCAGCTGCGGAGATGATGATTTGGTCAAAGTCTGGAATCTCTCTACGGCGGCTCAACTGCACACCCTAAAGGGACATATGCGGGATGTTAATACCGTGGCCATTAGCCCCAGCGGGCTGCTGCTGGCGAGTGGCGGCGAAGATCGCTCCATTGTGCTTTGGAAACTCGATAAAGGGGGGCTGTTCAAAACCCTAAAGGGCTCCGCCGGCATTATTAAGACTCTGGTGTTTAATCCCAATGAGCAACTGCTGATCAGCGGCGGTATGGACAACAAAATTCGTATCTGGAATCTGCAGAAGGGTGAAATGGTGCGCGCGCTGTCCGGCCATTTAAATTCCATCAATCGAGTTGCCCTAAGCCGGGACGGTAAGCTGATTGCCAGCGCTAGCAAAGATCGCACTATTAAGCTGTGGAGCTTGGGGACGGGGGCGCTGATTCATACCCTGAGCGGCCATAGCCAGGATGTCAATGGGGTGGCGATTGCCCCCGATGGCAAAACGGTGATCAGCGGCAGTCGGGACGGCAGCGTTCGCCTTTGGAATATTCTTAGCGGTGAGCTACAGCACACCTTGACGGGGCACACCGCGTCGGTTAATTCCGTGGCTGCTCACCGCAGCGGTCGGCTGATTGCCAGCGCCAGTGCCGACAAGACAATCAAAATCTGGCAGTGGTTTAATTAAGTTTCGGCAGACAGCTATGCCAGAAGGTCCAGAAATTCGCAAAGCAGCAGACAAAATTGAGCGGGCGATCGCGGGTCAAACTGTTGCAGAAATATTTTTTGCCTTCGAGCACCTAAAGCCTTACCAAGAAAAGCTAATAGGCACCACCGTTACCCGCATCCGCACCTATGGCAAAGCCATGGTCACAGACTTCGACAGTGACTGGTGCATTTACAGCCATAATCAGCTCTACGGCAAATGGATGGTGCGTCGTCCCTACAGCTATCCTGACACCAATCGCCAACTGCGGTTAGCCATTCATACCGCTAAGAAATCAGCCCTGCTCTACAGCGCCTCGGATATTGAAGTGTGGCCCCAGGCTGAGATTGACATCCATCCGTTTATTCAAAAGCTAGGGCTAGACGTTCTCGACTCCGCCGTAGCAGCGGTGCAAATCCGGGAAGTGGCCCTAAAAAAGACCTTCTACCGGCGTCAGTTTGCAACCCTGATGCTAGATCAAGGCTTTCTATGCGGCATTGGCAACTATTTGCGCAGCGAAATTTTATTTGTGGGCGGTATCCACCCGACCAAAAGGCCCACGGACTGCACAGACGATCAGCTCGATCGCTGGTCAGAGGCTGCGATCGCCCTACCCCGCCAGTCCTACGCCCACAGCGGCATCACCAATGATTTAGAGCTGGTGGCCCTGCTAAAAGACCAGGGCTGCTCCCGGCGGCAGTACCGCCACTGGGTCTTTGGCCGCGCCAATCAGCCCTGCTACCGCTGCGGCACCAAAATTGTAAAAGCCAGCACGGGCGGTCGCCGCATTTATATTTGCCCAACCTGCCAGCCGAATTAAGCGGCAGGTTTAAAGCCTGATGCCGCCCGCGAAATGAATCTTCTGTGGCAAGCTAGGAATTAGTTTCAATTAGACTGCGGCTTAAAACTATGGCTGATCGTCCCGACGTTTTATTTCTTGTGCTCGATACCCAGCGGGCCGATCGCCTGTCTTGCTACGGCTACGACAAGCCCACCTCTCCTCATCTCGACGCTTTTGCCGCCGATGCCACCTTATTTAAGAGCGCGATCGCCCCGGCTCAGTGGACTGTGCCTTCCCACGCCTCTATGTTTACTGGGCGCTATCCCTCTGAGCACGGTGTTTTGCAGTCTTACTCAGTGTTGCCGCCAGAGGTGCCCACCCTGGCACAGCGGCTAAGCCAGGGCGGCTATTACACCGCTGGGTTCTGCAACAATCCCCTGGTGGGCGTGATTAATAACGGCCTGCGACGGGGATTTTACAGCTTCTTAAACTACAGCGGCCTGATGACATCGCGGCCCAATCAGGC
>JBCDFX010000391.1:0-4218 GCA_039177155.1 Cyanobacteria bacterium P01_H01_bin.119 | reverse complement strand
GGCTATTCCACCGATGCCTCTACCTTGGAAAAGCTCCAGGGTGACCATCCGGTGGTGGATTTAATTGTGCAGCATCGCACCCTATCTAAGCTGAAGTCTACCTATGTCGATGCGTTGCCAAACCTAGTGCGCCGTGATACAGGGCGGGTTCACACGGATTTTAATCAGGCGGTGACGGCTACGGGGCGGCTGTCGTCCTCCAACCCTAATCTGCAAAATATTCCCATTCGCACGGATTTTAGCCGCTTAATTCGAGCTGCTTTTGTGCCCGAACCGGGTTGGCTGCTAGTATCAGCGGACTATTCGCAGATTGAGCTGCGAATTTTGGCCCATCTCAGCGATGAACCCGTATTGGTGAGCGCCTATAAAAACAATCAAGATGTCCATACCCTGACGGCCCAACTGCTATTTGAAAAAGATCAAATCTCCTCAGAGGAGCGACGCCTGGGCAAGGTAATTAATTTTGGCATTATCTACGGCATGGGGGCATCTCGGTTTGCGCGGGAGGCAGATGTTTCCCGCAGCGAGGCAAAAACATTTATCGATCGCTTTAATGACAGCTATCCAAACGTATTTGAATATTTGCAGCAAATGCAGCGGGAAGCGATCGCCCACGGATATGTGCAAACCCTGATGGGACGCCGCCGCTATTTCAACTTTACTAACGGCAGGCTACGAGACTTAAAGGGGCGCTCTCCCAGCGAGATTGATCTCAGTAGGCTGCGTCCTGGCGGATACGATGCAGGCTTACTGAGGGCAGCGGCTAATGCGCCCATACAAGGGTCAAACGCAGACATTATTAAAGTTGCAATGATTCAGCTCCACGATGTCTTAAAGGGTTATCAAGCCCGGCTGCTATTGCAGGTTCACGATGAGCTGGTGTTTGAAGTGCCTCCAGAAGAGTGGGAGGAATTAAAAACTAAGATTCAAATCACAATGGAAGCGGCAGCAACCCTTAAGGTACCCCTCAAGGTAGAAGCTGCCGCAGGTGAAAATTGGATGACGGCAAAGTAGCACGGCTAAATCGTAACGTCTTGCATAGCTAGCACTGCGCTAAACAAAACAGCCTTTAGAAGCAGATTAAATGGTGCGGCGTCCCGCGATCGCGTAGTACACAAACAGGGCAATAATCGCGCCGATAATCGCCAAAATCACGCCGCCAATACTAAAGCCTGAAGAGGCCAAAGCAAAGGAACCCGTTGTCAATAGCGTGTGCAGGGTGCCGCCGATAAAAGCGCCGATAATGCCCAGCAGCAGCGTGCCCAAGATGCCACCCCCCTGCCGTCCAGGATAAATCGCTTTAGCGATCGCCCCTGCAATTAATCCCAAAACAATCCAAGCTAGGATACCCATCTTTAATTCTCCAGTGTTGACCCGAATCTATGCAAAATTCCTGCAATTGGAGACCTACGCAGTCTGCAATAACTGCAAGAATGCTTAGACACTATCAACTTCAACGTCATCGCCACACTACTAAAAGGCAGAGATAAGGCTCTCTAACTTAAGACGGAGTAATTCTAAGAATGCCCAACTCTCAGCGCAGAGAATCAATCTATCTTGCTGTCAATGCATTGAGCTGATTAAACTGTTCGCGAATTTTTATGGCTGCTGCCGCTGCTTGAGCCGCCGCTGGAGGTTTATCCAACGCTCGGAAAACCTGTAGCTCAATACCCTTTAATCCCAATTCTTCCTTGCCAGGATAGCGGGGTTGCAATACAAAATGAACGTGAAACGGGGCTTCATCCATCCATAAATTGATATAAATTCGCTCCGCTCCAAGGGCTTTTTCCATCGCTGCAGAAATCTGCTGTAGAAAAAAGCCCAGCGCTGCGGCTTCATTGGCGCTTAGATCTGCCATGGTTTCTCGATGGGCCTTGGTTTTTACCACCACGCTGCCTATGCCGTAAGCGCCCAAACAGTGGTCGGCTAGCCACCAGTCATTTTCGGCAATAATGCCGCCAGGAACTAGAATTTCTCCGCTCAGGGTTTGGCAAGCGAGACAGCCAGGACAGGAATGGAGTATAGGCTGGTTCACGGCGGTAGAGCTTGTTGGATTATTTACCAAAGTCTTTGCCGCTAGATGCCTTGGAGGTAACTAGGCAGTTTTCAAGCTGAGCTTTGAGAGCGTCGTGGTCTAAGTTTTGACCAATTAACACCACCTGATTTTTGGGCTGTCCTGTCCACTGATCGTCATCTAAGGAAAAGCGCTTGCCGCTGAGATGAAAGATGTGGCGCTTAGGGCTTTCTTCAAACCAGAGAATGCCTTTTGCTCGGAAGACATTTTCTGGCAGTTGATTATCTAAGAAATACTGGAATTTGCGAATAGCAAAGGGGCAATCGCTGGTAAAAGATACCGAGGAAAAGCCGTCAATCTCTAAATGATTGGAGTGGTGATGATGGTGGTCATGGTCATGGTGGTCATGATGATGATGGTGATCATGCTCAGAGTGGCCATGGTCGTGATCACAGTTGGAATGGTCATGATGATCGTGATGAGCGTGCCCATGATCATGGTCGTGATTGTGCTCATGATTATGCCCATGCTCGGGCGCTCCCGCCGACTCAAAATACTTGTCTGACTCAAATAACCCCACGCTCAAAATTAACGGCAGGGGCACTTCAGACTTGGTGGTGCGAAGAATTCTGGCCCCCTCTTTTACATCGCGGATTTTGACTTCTAGGTTATCCAAATCCGCTGCGCCCACCAAGTCAGTTTTATTCATCAGAATAATATCGCCATAGGCAATTTGGTTATAAGCCGCCTGGGAGTTAAACAAATCTAGGCTGTAGTTTTCTGAGTCCACCACCGTCACAATGGAGTCCAGACGGGTCAGGTCTCGGAGTTCGGTACCCAAAAATGTCAGCGCAATGGGCAGGGGATCGGCCAGTCCAGTAGTTTCTACCACCAGATAGTCAATTTTTTCTTTGTGCTCTAGCACTCTATAGACAGCGTCAAGCAGATCGTTGTTAATGGTGCAGCAGATGCAGCCGTTGCTAAGCTCCACCATGGTGTCATCGCTATCTTCGGTTTGAATCAGCAGGTCGTTGTCGATGCCGATTTCGCCAAACTCGTTGACCAATACAGCCGTTTTTAGCCCATCTTGATTGGACAAAATATGATTTAGCAGAGTGGTTTTGCCGCTGCCAAGAAAGCCTGTGATGATGGTGACGGGTAAGCCATGCTTGGCATCGTCAAGGGTTTGAGGGGAGATGGGGCTGGCAACCGAAGTCATACGCCTAAGCAGTTGAATCTAAACGATTTTTTTATCTTAGCGAGTTTGCCCTCAAGCAATCTCAGAGCTTGGGTAAGACTTAAGATTCGTCGGGTTTGAGGTTATGCTTTTGGACGATGACAGCCGCAATGCACTGTTAGGGCGGCAGCGCTGGCTAAGACTGCCGCAGTGGGGGCATCGCAGCCCGCAATCAGCAGGATTTCATAGCTCAACGCGCATAGGCCAGCGATTCCGGTAGGGCCCGCCAGATGGTCAGTTGCTTCAGCAATCTGCTCTATAACGGTCAACAGCCGCAGAAATCGATTCAAAATAGCCATCTTTGCAACTCCTGAGATAAGGGAGACACTAGCTCAGCTTGCGGGACAGGTTAAGTTCTTGAGCGGTTTGATCTCGAAACGCTATGGCATAGTCAGACGCCGCTTCCAATTGAGTCATCTGCTGATGCAGAAAGAAGACATACTGTCTCAGTTGGGATCGAGCGATTTTGGGGGTTTTAGAGAGATTTGAAACGGTTAGCATCATTACGGGAGGAGTCTGTGATTCGTCCGGTGCGGTGGTTTACAAGAGAAAATGGGCAGTCCAGTGAGAGTTGGGCTAGCCCAGTAGGTGAGTTAGGCGATCGCGCAAAATAGACTTGGGCACTTCGCCTACAAAGCTGTCGGCCACGCTTTGATCGCCATTGAGCAAAACAATATGGGGGACGCCGCTGACGTGAAACTGCTGAATCTGCGATCGCCACTGCGGATCGTCAATATTGAGCATGACCAGATTTATCCCTGGGCTAAAGTCTTTGTACACCTCAGCCAGGGCCGGGGCTAGGGCTTGGCAGGTGGTACACCAGTCGGCGTAAAACTCCATTAGGGTTGGCTTCTGATTTGCTAGGGCTTGGCCGTAGGGCATGGCGGTATGTGCCGATGCCGTCAGGGTGATTAATCCAGATACAGACGTAGCGCTGGTGGTAGCTTGAGGCCGGGTGAGGAAAAGG
>JBCDFX010000390.1:0-4227 GCA_039177155.1 Cyanobacteria bacterium P01_H01_bin.119 | reverse complement strand
CATAAACCGCTCTCCGTCTCCGGGTTGGGTATTTCCCAAGTCAGTGCGGCCTTCGTAGCGCCGCTGAGTTGCCGTTGGTCCCCAGATTTCTCGCAGCCATCGAAAGCCGCCGCTCTCATGCATAACCTGGGCCAAAAAGTGGGCAATGCGCAGCGGTGTATTTATTTGATAGCGATCGCAGGTCTCATTTACCCCTGGCGTAAGCGCTTCAAGGTTGCTTTTGTAGCGCTGGGTCGCGGCGATTTTAAGCAACTGATCGGTGGTGACGTATTGCTTGCCCGTATAGGCACCCGCAGCAGTGACAACACTATTGCCCCCTTCAGGCGGCAGCATAAACAGCCCAACATAGGGAATGCGACCCGCCGGACGCTCAGGCAAATCCGACAGCTTGCGAATATAGCGGTCAATATCGCTATCAATGGCGGCAAGCTGATCAAAGTCGATCACGAGATCTTCTAGACGATCGGTGGCCACATCTCGGTAGCGATCGAGCGGGTGACCCGTGCCATAGAGCGCTTCGTAAGGCGGTGCGTCTTTGGTGCGAGCGGGCAAATTAGAGAGGGTACGAATAGCCGTATCGACAAAATAGTCGGCCTCAGTCACCACTTCTGGAAGCTGAATCAGCAGTTGCTCTAAACGATTGAGCCCCAGACGACGATAGCGTTTTAGCTCATCTGCGGTGAGCGTTTGGGTTTCGGCCATGATAAATGCACTAATTCTTCAACCCTAAGTTTCCCTACTTGCTTAAATTTGCTGTCACCCAATTAGGCCCTGCCCTTAAAAACAACTTTTATATCCCCATCTGGAATTTTATTATTGCTTTATGTGAGGAGAAACAACGCTTATGGGGCAAGGCACTAAGTTTGTGATTACCCTGCCCCGCCATCAGCGTGGCTAAGCCGCGATCGCGCTAAATTTTTTCGTAATTCGATCCATGGCTTCCGTCACGTTGTCACGGCTATTAAACGCTGAAATGCGGAAGTAACCCTCCCCTGCGGCCCCAAAGCCTGAGCCGGGGGTACCCACTACGTTAGCGTTGTAGAGCAGCTTATCAAAGAAGTCCCAACTGCTCAGCCCATCGGGGGTTTGCACCCAAACATAGGGCGCATTTACACCGCCATGCACCTGAATACCCGCTGCGGTCAGCCGGTTACGGATGATTTTGGCATTTTCCAAATAAAAGCTGACCAGCGCTTGGATTTGCGCCTGCCCCGCCTCGGAGTAAACAGCCTCAGCCCCTCGCTGCACAATATAGGACACGCCGTTAAATTTGGTGGACTGGCGGCGGTTCCAGAGCTTGTGGAGTGCCACTTCGCTGCCGTCGCTTGCCTTGATTTTGAGAGATTTGGGCACCACCGTCAGAGCACAGCGCGTTCCGGTAAACCCGGCATTTTTAGAAAAAGAGCGAAACTCGATAGCGCACTGGCGCGCCCCCTCAATTTCATAGATGGAATGGGGCAACTCAGCCTCGGTAATAAAGGCTTCGTAAGCGGCATCAAAGAGAATAATAGAGCCGTTGGCATTGGCGTAGTCTACCCATTTTTTCAGCGCGGCTTTGCTGGCCGTTGCCCCAGTAGGGTTGTTGGGAAAGCAGAGGTAAATCAGATCGACCTTGCCCTCCGGTAGCTCAGGGACAAAGTTGTTTTCAGCAGTCATAGGCAGATAGGTTAGCCCGGCATACTTGCCATCTTCGCTGGCCGATCCGGTGTTGCCCGCCATAACATTGGTGTCTACATAGACGGGATAGACCGGATCGGTAACGGCAATCCTATTGTTGGGGCCAAAAATCTCTAAGATATTGCCTGAGTCACACTTGGAGCCGTCAGAGATAAAGATTTCCGATGCATCAATCTCACAGCCCCGCGCCTGAAAATCCTGAGCCGCAATTTTTTCCCGCAGCCATCCATAGCCTTGTTCAGGGCCGTAGCCCTTAAATGTGGCGCGATCGCCCATCTCTTCTACCGCTGTGATCATTGCCGCGCGGCAGGCTTCGGGCAGAGGCTCGGTGACATCGCCAATGCCCAGTTTAATAATCGGGGCATCAGGATGGGCTTCGGCAAAGGCGCTGACCCGGCGGGCAATTTCAGGAAACAGATAGCCTGCTTTGAGCTTGAGGTAGTTCTCGTTGATGTTGACCATGATGATCGAGAGTTAGGAAATGTTGATCGGATTAACCTAACTTACCGTAAAGCTAGAGCATCATAGGGATTGTCTAGGCTAGGCTGCCGAGGTGAGAGCTATGGCAATCCACCGAAAGGGTCGGCCAGGGTTGCAAGTCAGATTGCTTCTGTGCCAGCGACTCCAGCAACACTGGCCAGCGACATTGGTGGAGCGCGCAATCTGAACAGAGCTATATCTCTTGCATTCAAGCATCAACATTTCATAGATGTTTGATCAGGGCAACTCACCCACGGCATAGCCTGCTAACCTTTTGCTAAAGACGCTTACTAACGTATGTAGGTGCTCAGACCCGCGCTCCCTTTATCACTGGTATTCCCGCGCTGTTGCTGCAATCATGATTAACCCCGATCAGGAAATTCCCCGGCTGCGAGAGCTGATGCCCGCATCAGGCTGGATGAAAACGCGTATCCGCAGCGCCCCGAGTCAGTCTCAGGCAATCGCGACCGATGCGCCCCGCCCTTGGCGCAGCATTTATCCGCTCTATATCAATTTCAATCTGTGGGGTCAGCTATCGGTTCCCGAGCGCGACCTGCTGTTTTTGCAGCATATTAGCTGGGTAACGAGCACCAATCCGCTGAAGCTAGATGTGCCCCGCACCGTTGCCGCTGTGGGTGCCGCCGCCACTCTGTTTGAAATTTTTCAGGGCAACGCTGTCGGTATCTTGATGGCCGGGGGAGTAAGCGCGATCGCGGCCACGCGGGTTTGGCGCGATAGCAAGGGTCCCAGCAGCAAAATTATGGCTGACGAAGCAGCAATATACGTAGCCCAACGCCGAGGCTACAGCCGATCCGACGCGGCTCGACACCTAGCCAGCGCCATCGAAACCGCTGCCCGCATTGAGGGACGGCGCAGCCTAGCGTTCAACGATGTTTTACGCTGCCAAAATCTCAATGCGATCGCCGGCCCCGCCCCAGTCGTCGGGCAGCCGGCCAGCCGCTAGCTAATTCTCTAAATAGCTCTAAAAATAGATGTAGATGATTGAGGCAATCCATACTGCTTACGAGAGACTGCAAAGGAACCGTAAAAGACACTGGCCGTTTATCAGGTTTCTATCGTATTATTGAAAGCTGTGTGCTTTTAAGGGCATTATGAACGCTGAGCAAATTATCCGCTCTATCGAAGCGGAACAAATTAAGTCTGATATTCCCAAAATCTACGTGGGCGATACCGTTCGCGTGGGTGTTCGCATCCAAGAGGGCGGTAAAGAGCGCGTCCAACCCTACGAGGGCACCGTTATTGCCAAACGTCACGGCGGCATCAACGAATCTATTACGGTTCGGCGCATCTTTCAGGGTGTCGGGGTTGAACGGGTCTTTTTACTCCATGCGCCTCGGGTTGCCAATATCAAGGTGCTGCGCCGGGGTAAAGCTCGTAGGGCCAAGCTCTACTATTTGCGCGATCGCGTCGGCAAAGCAACCCGACTGAAGCAGCGCTTTGATCGTCCCCTGTAGGGAGCACGAGCAGCCTATCAGTCTGAATCTAGGCTAAGTTTGCCGAGATTTCCAAAGGCTGATGCAGTCATCTGCTCTACAATGAGGTAAATAAGCAGCCTAGGTGCCATGCGCTCTTAGTTCAGTTGGTAGAACGCAGGTCTCCAAAACCTGATGTCCGGGGTTCGAGTCCTCGAGGGCGCGCTGAGTTAGCCATTGTTAAGCCACTGCGGTTAGGGTCGATGGACTGCACTAGCTGGGTTAATCAACCCAGTCTGGAAGCGTAAGGCGATAAATCTCCTCCATAATTGATTGATAGGTCACAAAACTTGTGCGCCTTACTTGAAGTGATGCAAAGGCTGAAGCCGTGGTAAAGAAGGAAGCTAGCAAGGAAACCCAAAAGGAAGCTGCTGCCAGTCCTGATACGGGTGGTGGGTTAGACGCAGCCCGCTTCCTTAAAGGGACACAAGAAGAGTTAGCAAAGGTTGTTTGGCCGACTCGTCAGCAACTCATCAGTGAATCGGCTGCTGTGATTCTGATGGTGAGTCTTTCTGCAACGACCATTTACTTTATTGACCAGTTCTTCGGCTGGATATCGGGGAGGGTCTTCTAAGTG
>JBCDFX010000389.1:0-4258 GCA_039177155.1 Cyanobacteria bacterium P01_H01_bin.119 | reverse complement strand
GTATTCAGCAGCGCCGCCGCCCCGTCATAGTTTTGATCCCGTAAATACAGTCTCGCTAAGCCATTGTAGGCAGGTAGGTATCCGCCTTTAAGGGCAATGTGATATTGCTCTTCGGCTTCTGTTCTTCTCTGAAAAGATTCTAAAACGCTGCCTAGGGCGTAGTGGGCTTCAAGGTTACTAGCATTTAAGCTAATGGCCCGCTCCAGACCGCTTTTAGCATCGCTTAGCTGTCCCTCCTCTAAATTTTGGCGACCGTGCTGCGTTAGCCGCTGGGAGAGCACCGGCAGGCTGGCACGAAACCCGACCAGCGTCAGGAGCAGCAGCAGCGATAGGCCAAACTTGGTTTCTTGCCAGTAGTACCGCCGGATGCCAACGCTGCACAGCATTTGGTCAATCATGCGCCGCCCTGCATCGGTTAAAACACCTCCGGCGGTCGCTAGCGTAATAATGCCCTGGGACAGAACCGCAAAAGAGCCAAACAGACCGGGGCCGCCCGTCAAGAATCTTGAGCCAATATCGACCACTAGGCTGGCTGAGCCGGTTAGGGAGGCAACCGTTAAGGCACTCCAGAGCCAGTCAAAGCGATCGAGCTGATGTTCTGGAGCTTCTAAAAACCACCACCAGGCCGTTTTAGGCGGATTGATGCTGTCGCGCCAGTCGCTCAGTTTGACAGTGCGCACAATTGGGCCCGCTAAACTGCGGAGCTGCTGATCCAAAGTGATAAGGGTCAGCATACTCTTTTGAGAGAGGGTTTGGGCTGTTTCACCGTCTTGTTGAACGCGGTCACGGGCCATTAGTACGGCCAAAATTTGGTCCGGGGTGGGGCTTTGATGGGCAGCATTTAGAGCCTGTAGCGCTGCAGCGTATTGGTCTACAGGCGCAACGGACGGGTCATGTAGTGCGATCGCCATAGGTCAATATCCCCTGAGGTAGATGGCTACAATTTTGGTCAATGTTGCTGGCGAATGGGACTCTAATTTGCACATCTTTGCAGCGCTCCGTGAGGTTGGGGCATCGAAAGAGATGCCGCTAGTGCATTTTAGGGCTTTATTTTTCTTTACAATTGTTCCAGTTTGGCTAGTCTCAAAGTCGCGATCGCGACTTTGAGATGATTGGTCTAAGGCCATTCGAGCTAAGACCGCTCGAACCCAAACTGTTCAAATCAAGACTGTTCAAATTTAATTACTGGTGAAAGGAGAGAGTGATGATTAAACGCATACTAATAATTACCGTGGCGGTCTGCGCGGTGCTGTTTGCCGCAACAGTAGCCAGGGGCGATATTGTCGATCAGTCGGTAGTGTACACCGTCAATAATCAGCCTTACGAGGGTTATTTCATCAAAAATGAGGGCTTCGGCGATCGCCAACCCATTGTGTTGCTGATTCACGACTGGAACGGTATTGACGACTATGAACAGCGGCGGGCTCAGATGCTAGCGGAGCAGGGCTACGCCACATTCGCGGTGGATCTATACGGTCAGGGCGTGCGCCCCGCCACCGTGGAAGAGTCCCGCGAGGAAAGCAACAAGCTCTACAGCGATCGCCAAGCCATGCGCGATCGCCTCTTCGCTGGACTGGCTACGGCACAGACGATGGCTGGCGTAGATCCAGAGCAAGTCGCCGCCATTGGCTACTGCTTTGGTGGCGCGGCTGCCCTGGAGTTTGCTCGCGCGGGGGCCGACTTAGATGGATTTGTGTCATTTCACGGTGGGCTAGGCACCCCTGATGATCAAGACTACAGCCAGGTTAAGGGTTCCGTGCTGATTCTCCACGGCGCAGATGATCCCGTTGCCCCCATAGCCGAGGTTGCTGCCTTAGCCGAAGCAATGACGACAGCCAACGTAGATTACGATATGGAAATTTACGGCGGTGCCCGCCACTCGTTTACTGTTTGGGGAGCCGATCAAGACGCCTCCCGGTATGATGCCCAAGCAGATATCAAATCCTGGCGTGCCATGCTGGATTTCTTTGAAGCCCAGCTCCGCTAACTGAGGCGATCCTATTTGCCGACCGTGCCCAGCCTGTCATAATCTCGCAGGTAGTACAGCGTAAAGCAGGCTGCCAGCATAGGCCAAGCCGCAAAAAAGAGCAGGTTGGGCGCGGTAAACGGATCAAAATACTGGCGAAACCCAACAATTGTTGACAGGCCGTGCATCGCCAATACCAGAGCATAGGTAATAGATTTGCCAATGCCCAAAACAAAGCCCAAGATAATGATCAGTTGCACAGCGCCAATGGCGTACACAACGATATTACCTAGACCTTGGACGCCGTAAAAAAATCCAAAAACCTGACTGGCATGCTCAGGTTTAACAAACTTATCGAGCACCCACATCAACATCACCAAAAACACGCTCAGTCTCAACAGCAGTAGCGTCAGGGGAATACGTCCCCCCAGTTGAGTTGCATTCATCTTGATTGCTCCTATCGATACATCCATCGTTTATACGCCTACTGTGAACGAGTAATCTGAGGGCAGTCTGAGGTAACGATAGCGAAGAGGTTAAATTTAAGGGCTCGAATATCTAACTGATGACAGCCTCTAGGTCTAACCCAATTGGGCCCAGTTGGGCCCAACTGAGTTGGTGCGGAAGTTGCCCGCAGTTTCCCCCGTATCAATGGATGACAGCCCTTAGCCTACTCCGGCCAACTCTGCTCAATATCGGATAGCACATCATCCACGGGCGTTCCGGCAACATAGTCTATAACGCCCGACCAAAACGTTCCCGTGCCTACTACGCCAGGCATCAGATCGGAACCATCAAAGCGAATCGTTTCAGCCGTGGTCAAAAATTCAGCCTGCTTCTGACTGACCGGATCAGGGTATGCCTCTGGGCTAACCTGCTGATGGGGCGACAGGAATCCGCCTAGACCAGCCCCAATCTCGTGGGGTTCGGACGTGGCAATATATTCCATCAGCGCTTGGGCCTCTGGGGTGTTGTTAAACATGCCGAACACATCTCCAGCGACCAATACAGGGGTACCGTAAGCAGGGTCAATGCCGGGCAGCAAGAACACGTCTACGTCTTCTCCTAGGGTGATATCCTCCGGGAAGAAGTTGGCAATAAAGTTGGCCTGACGGTGCAGATAGCAGGTGGGATCGTCGCCAAATAGTCCGCTGGGAGAATCGCCAAAGGATGTACTAATGGCCCCCACGCTGCCGCCCACGACATAGTCGGGATTGAGCACAACGTCGCCAAAGGTGTCAAAGGCGGCTTTGACGGCGGGATCATCGAAGGCAATCTCATGGTTAATCCACTGGTCGTAAACCTCTGGGCCGGCGGTGCGTAACATGATGTCTTCTACCCAGTCTGTTCCGGGCCAGCCTGTAGCGTCGCCGCTTTCGAGTCCGAGGCACCAAGGGGTACTGCCGTCTGCCACAATCTGGTCGCTAAGGGCAGTCATCTCGTCCCAAGTTTTAGGAATCTCGTAGCCTGCGGCTTCAAAAGCGGCGGGGCTATACCACACCAGGCTTTTAACAGAAGCTCGATACCACAGACCATAGAGGGTGCCGTCGATGGTGCCTAAATCGAGCCAAGTATCAGGGTAAGCTTCCGTCAGGGCGGGCTCTTCCATAAACTCGGTAATCGGAGCCAGCTGTCCGGCGCGGGCGAAGTCAGCCATTAGCCCAGGCTGGGGAAACATGGCAATATCCGGGGCGTCACCCGACTCTACGCGGACTGGAAGTAGGGTCGCGAAGGCGTCGGTACCCTCGTAAACCACATCGATGCCGGTTTCCGCTTCAAAGGGGGCTAGGGCTTGTTCGAGTTTGTCCTGCTGCTCTCCAACGACAACTCCCAGGACAGTGACGGTGGGGGTACCGTTGTTGCCGCCGTCTGCGCTTTGGTTGCCGCCGCAGGCTGTGAGAAGCAGAACGCTGAGGGCGGTTACGCTGAGGGAGAGCTTCATGGTTCAGGTTCCTTGGAAAAATAATCTTAGCGCGGGGCTTTTATCGCTTTGGTCAGATTGCTCACCGTACCGGATATCGCTGGAGCAGTTGACATAACAAAAATTTGACTCGTAATCCGCTTAAATATTTCTAAATCTTTCGGCGGATTGCTACAGGCTTGAGAATAGCATTTTCGGGGATCGGAATTGGAAGGCGGCTTTGCACAGCGTTGGTCAGATTGCTTACCGCACCGAGTATGGCTGGAGTGTTTGATATAAACGCATCTGACTTGCAGCCTCGTCCCAATTGTGCCTCTGGCTGCTATATCTCCATCGGCTGCTATATCTCCGTTAGATAAAGTAGGATTGTT
>JBCDFX010000388.1:0-4261 GCA_039177155.1 Cyanobacteria bacterium P01_H01_bin.119 | reverse complement strand
TTCCTCGTTCGTCAACGTTTCGTGGCCGTCCACCAGGTTGCAGACCGAGTCTTCGCAGTAGACCGCTTGCAGGTTGCGAGTTGAGGCCTTGTACTGCTGCAAACTGGGAATATCGAGGCCGCGATCGCAATACACCCCACCGCGAGAATCGCTGACCGCTACCACTTTGTAGCCGGCTTCAAACAGCAGGCGCGCGATCATGCTACCCGCATTGCCAAAGCCCTGAACCGCCACGGCCGTATTGGCGGGGACGCGGTCAAAACGCTGCATCATCGCAGCGAGCACGTAAAAGGCGCCGGTGCCGGTGGCGCGATCGCGACCCGCACTGCCACCCATGCCAATCGGCTTGCCTGTAATCACGGCGGGTGACAATCGGCGGCGGATAATGCTGTATTGATCCATCATCCAGCCCATAATCATCGGGTTGGTGTAGACATCTGGGGCAGGAATGTCGATGTCAGGACCGATAAAGTCAGCGATCGCGTCCACATAGCCGCGACTTAGGCGCTCCAACTCCAACTTCGACAGGTGCTTGGGGTTAAGCGTAATGCCCCCCTTCGCTCCTCCAAAAGGCAAGTTCACCGCCGCGCACTTAAATGTCATCCAAAACGCTAGGGATTGCACCTCATCCATCGTCACATTCGGATGAAACCGAACTCCGCCTTTAGTCGGCCCGCGCGTATCGTCATAGCGCACCCGATAGCCCTCAAACACTCGCAGAGAGCCGTCATCCATCCGTACAGGAATTGCCACCTTGAGGCTGGCCTTGGGAAATTTCAGCCGCTCGCTGGCGTCTGCAGAAATGCGAACGTGCTTCAGCGCCTGGGCCAGACGCTGATTTGCATCAGACAACAGCGAAGCAGCCATGAGCCCCCTTGAAAACAGCCGATAAACGCCCCGACCAGGAAATTTGCAGCCGGTAATTTACCGCTTAAACAGCATTTTCTCGCCTGGTGAGGCACGCTATGCTGCCTGAGAACACGGGCTACAGAGTGCTGTTCGCCTGCATTAGCGGCGAAAACGCTGCAGTCATACTTTATCAGTCGGCCATTGGCCGCCAGTTAACAAATCATTAATCTCCTGTTGCCTACGCTTAACGGAGCGTTGTTTTCTTAATATCTAAGGGCTGTCATCATTTAGCTACCTAAATATTTTGACAACCAAGGGGGCAGCCTCTAGCTTATAAAGTTGAAGCGGGCGCGGTAACGCTGATCCCGTCAAGTCTCTAACTATATTTAATTGATGACGCGGCCGAGGAATTTGGAGTCAGCATGAAACGAAGAAAGCTTTTTACGGGTGCAGCTGCCGGTGCCGCGACAACAGTGGCGATCGCCGCCTGCCAGCAATCTACCCCATCGACGGATGCTAGTTCTGAGGGCAGTCCGGTTGTGCAGACCGACGAAACCCAAGCGGTGGAATGGCGCATGGCCTCTAGCTACACGCCTAGTCTTGATACGGTTTATGGCGGCAGCGAAGTTTTTGTCGAGCGCGTTAGTGAACTCACTGACGGTCAGTTTCAAATTTCCCTATCGGCGGCGGGCGAAATCGTCCCGGGCCTGGAGGTCCTGGACGCCGTGCAGCAGGGCACCGTGCAGTCTGGACACACTAACTCTTATTACTATCGCGGTAAGAATGAAGCGCTGGCCTTCGATACGGCTGTGCCTTTTGGCTTTAACTATCGTCAGCAAAACGCCTGGCTCTACCAGGGCGGCGGCCTAGAGCTGATTCACGAACTGCTCTCCGACTTCAATATCATTAGCTTTCCGGGCGGCAACACCGGCACGCAAATGGGCGGCTGGTGGAAGCAGGAAGTCAATTCGGTCGCCGATATTCAGGGCCTCAATATGCGCATTCCGGGGCTGGGAGGCTTGGTGATGGAGCGGCTGGGAATCAACGTGCAGAACTTAGCCGGCGGCGAAATTTTTCAGGCTCTGCAGCTCGGCACCATCGATGCAGCGGAGTATGTCGGTCCCTACGACGACGAAAAGCTGGGCCTTTATCAGGCGGCGTCCATCTACTACTATCCCGGCTGGTGGGAACCGGGTTCCCAGTATTCCTTTTACTTCAATTTAGATGCCTGGAATGACCTGCCGACCTCATATCAAGAGGCTCTGAAAACCGCCGCCAGCGAAGTCCATTTGAACATCATGGCACGCTATGACGCCCTCAATCCTCCAGCGTTAGCCAGCCTGTTGGACCAGGGGGTAGAGCTGAGGCGCTTTTCCGATGAGATTATGGCCCAGGCGCGAACAGCTGCCTTTGAACTATATGAGGAACTCGCTTCAGACAATGAGTCTTATCGCAAGGTATTTGACGCTTGGCAAGCCTTTCGCGAAGATTCTAACCGGTGGTTCTCTACGTCAGAACTAGGCTTCAATGACTTCGCTTTTGCTGAGCAAAGTTAATGTCTGAAGCGCCCTTTAGGCTGGAGGGACGCAGAATATAGCGTTCCCGTTTGCGGCTGCAGATGCAGACTTTAGGTGGCAAGTGGCCAAGTGACAATCCAGGGAAAAAGAATCAGCAATAGCAATCCAATTACTTGAATAGTGATAAACGGGATTACCCCTCGGTAAATGCTTGTGGTTTTAATTTCCGGTGGAGAAACTCCCCTCAGATAAAACAGGGAAAAGCCAAACGGCGGCGTCAGAAAAGAGGTCTGCAAGTTGACGCCTAACATGACGCCAAACCACACTAAGTTATAGCCAAAGCTGAGGGCGATCGGAGCCATCAGCGGCACAATAATAAAGACAATTTCAAAATAATCGAGAAAAAAGCCGAGAAAGAAGACGAGTAGGTTAACAAACAGCAGAAAACTGATTTGACCACCCGGTAGATTTAACAATAGCTGCTCTACGGTTTCGTCACCTCCTAACCCTCGAAAGACCAGGCTAAACAGAGTTGCCCCCAACAGCAAAACAATCACCATGGTCGTGAGTTCGACCGTTGAATCCAAAGCCTGAATCAGCGTTTTGAGGGACAGACGGCGATTCAGTGCCGAGAGCACTAACGCCCCCAAAACGCCCATTGCGCCTGCTTCAGTGGGCGTCGCGACTCCTGCAAAAATGCTGCCCAAAACAATGAGGATTAAGGCGAGCGGCGGCAACATTACTTTGAAGACTCGTGTTGCCAAATCCAGTTTCGAAATGTCGAGCATTTCATCCGGTAAAGCCGGGGTTTGGTCGGGCTGAAAGATGGCAACGCCGATAACGTAGAGCAGATAGAGGCTGGAGAGAGCCAATCCTGGAACGAGAGACCCGAGAAACAAATCGCCGACGGAAACTCCCAGCTGATCGCCTAAAACAATCAGCACTACACTAGGCGGAATCACCTGTCCTAACGTTCCGGAAGCGGCAATCACGCCAGTTGATAAAGATGGGCTATAGCCATATCGCAGCATAATCGGCAGGGAAATCATGCCCATCGAGACTACCGTAGCGCCCACAACGCCGGTGGCAGCCGCTAGCAAAGTCCCTACGAGAATAACGCCGATCGCTAGGCCGCCTCGCAGTCGCCCAAATAACAGGCCAAAGGTTTCTAACAGGTCTTCGGCCAGCCCCGATCGCTGCAAAATCGTGCCCATCAAAATAAAGAAGGGAATCGCCAACAGCACGTAGTTGCTCATGATGCCGAAGATGCGGTTGGGCAGGGCTGAGAACAGAATCCAGTCGAACTGCCCCAACGCCCCGCCGATGCCGGCAAACAGCAGCGCTGAACCCGCCAGGGCAAAGGCGACAGGATAGCCAGTGAAGATAAACAGCAGCGCCCCCACAAACATCAAGGGGCCGAGGATCTCGCTCATGATGCGCTCTCCTCAGCGGTGGCAGATGTTAAACCTGTGATAATGGCGATCTGCTTGATAGCGGATGAGATGCCTTGGCTGCCTAACCAAGCAAAGGCGATCGGAATCACCGTTTTTAAGGGATAACGCGGTAAGCCTGCGGGGTCTGACGAACTTTCGAAGACGCTCCAGGAATTCACGACCGCCGGAATGGAGTAGTAAATCACGATCGCACAAAACGGCAGCAGCATCACTAACGATCCGACCAAATCAATCCAGGCCTTTTGCTTGACGGATAACCGGCTATAGATAATATCGACCCGCACGTGAGCATTCTTTTGCGAGACATAGGCCGCTCCCAGCAGGAAAACGAGGCTAAAAAGATACCACTGCACCTCGATATAGCGGTTGGAGCTGAGGTTGACGCCGAGATATTGCCCTAGATAGCGGGTAATGGCGTTATACGCCCCGACTGCCGTCATG
>JBCDFX010000387.1:0-4272 GCA_039177155.1 Cyanobacteria bacterium P01_H01_bin.119 | reverse complement strand
TTATCAACACGGTAGTTTTCAGCCCCAACGGTAAATGGTTAGCAACAGCCAGCAGTGATGCTACCGTCCGTCTGTGGCAGTTAAGCACGGGCAAGTGTCGTCAAATACTTACAGGACATACTGATTGGGTTAGCTCAGTAGCTTACAGCCCTGATGGTGAGTGGCTAGCTACGGGCAGCGGAGATGCCACTATTCGAGTGTGGCAAGTGAGCACAGGTAGATGCACACGAATATTGACAGCGCATAGTATCTCTGTTAGTTCAGTGGCTTTTAGCCCCAATGGTCAGCGGTTGGCAACGAGTAGCGGAGACTCTACCACTCGTTTATGGGAGATGAGTACAGGAGAGTGTTGTGCAATTATGCAAATACCACGCCCCTATGAAGGAAGCGACATTACAAACGCCCGAGGGCTAACGGAGGCTCAGCGGGCGTCGATGCTGGTTTTGGGTGCGGTTGACCACTCCTTGAATAGTTCATCAGCATGTGACGTGGGCTCTCCCGATTCTGTCTGAGTTACGACAGTTTTACGATTGCCCACAGTCGCCCATACATTCCTCTGGAGAGTCTCTTCTTGACAGGACTGCGATCGTTGCACCAATCAATAAATAGTTCGCCTCGTCAACGCTTGGAAAGCCCCTTATTCTGCATAGTTAACGACTCAAATGCTGTTGAATCAATCCAAATAGGGCGCGCATTCCCATAGCTTCGCCGCCTTCAGGGCGACCGGGCAGCGATCGCAGATTCCAGGCCATAAAGTCGATATGAATCCAGGGCACATTGGGTTTTACAAATTCTTGTAGAAACAAAGCGGCGGTGATGGCGCCGCCGTAGGAACCGCTTGAAATATTATTGATATCGGCGATTTTGCTGGCGAGCATTTCCCGGTAGGGCATATGCAGGGGAAGCTGCCACAGGGCATCATTTTGGACCAATCCTGAGGTCACAAGCTTCTGGGCGATCGCCTCGTTGTTGCAGAAAAAGGCCGGTAGCTCCGTGCCTAAAGCCACTCGTGCTGCCCCGGTTAGGGTGGCGCAGTCAATTAGTAAATCTGGATTTTCTTGGGTCGCTTCCCACAGCGCGTCCGCCAGCACCAGGCGGCCTTCTGCATCGGTATTACCAATTTCCACCGTTATGCCTTTGCGGGAGGCCAATATATCAGAGGGACGCATCGCGCCGCTGGAAATACTGTTTTCTACCGCTGGTATTAGCACCCGCAGCCGCACAGACAGCTTCATAGTCATAATAAAATGGGCCAGCCCCAACACCTGGGCTGCGCCGCCCATATCTTTTTTCATCAGCTTCATGCCGTTGGCGCTTTTGATATTTAGGCCGCCGGAATCGAAGCAGACGCCTTTGCCCACTAAGGTCACTTTGGGGGCACCGAGTTCGCCCCAGCGAATATCAATCAGTCGCGGAGGTTGATCACTGGCCCGGCCCACGGCGTGAATCATGGGATAGTTCTGGGCAAGCAGCTCTTGTCCCACGGTTACGGTGATCAGGGCCTGATGCTCAGTGGCTAAGCTATCAGCAGCGGCTTCGAGCTGAGCGGGCCCCATATCGTTAACTGGGGTATTGACTAGGTTGCGAACAAGGGTTGTGGCGTTAACGGCGGCTTTTAGATAGGTTTGATCGACTCGATTTGGCACCACAAGTTCGGGCTGTGAGCGGCCGGTTTTTCGGTGCTGGCTGGGTTTTCGGTACTGGTCGAAACGATACTGACTGAGCTGCCATCCCAGACAAAGCTGGGTGGCGATCGCAGCGTCTAAATCCTGGGGTAGTGAATAGGTATGGGGCGGCAAAGCATTGGCCAGACTGCCCAAAGTCCAGGTGTCAAACACGTCGGGCTTGCCCACCAGCACCGCCGCGATCGCGCCCTCACCGTCTGCTGAGTTAACTGCCAAGGCCGGTATTAAGCAATAAGTTCCTGCTTCAGCTTTAAATCGGTTGGCGATCGCCCATGCCTTTACGGCTTCTGGCTGCTGTTGAAGATCATCGGCGGTAACAAACTGAAGCGGAATAGCTAGGGACATGGTAGATGAAGCAAAAGGTGAGCAAAGTAACACAACTGTGGCGCACTGATCCGAAAGGATGCTTACGACTCGGCTATCAGAATAGCCCATTGCGTTAGGCTAATTCGAGGGAATAGCGGGACCATTACGGTTCCTTGGGATTTTGAGATTTAGCGATGAAACTGTACTTAAAAGTGTGGCGACAATCTGGAGCGAGTCAACCGGGTCGATTTGAATCCTATACCGTTCCCGATGCCCACCCGGAGATGTCTTTTTTAGAACTGCTGGATGTGCTTAACGAGCAGCTTACAGCTCAAGGACAAGACCCGGTTGAGTTTGACCACGACTGCCGGGAGGGAATCTGCGGCTCTTGCGGCATGATGATCAACGGTCAGGCCCACGGACCTCAGCAGCAAACCTCTGCCTGCCAGCTTCATCTACGGTCGTTTCACGACGGCGATACCCTGGTGATAGAACCCTGGCGGGCCAGAGCCTTTCCGGTGATTAAAGACTTAGTGGTCGATCGCTCAGCTCTTGATCGCATTATTGCAGCGGGGGGCTATATTTCCGTCAAAACGGGCTCTGCGCCAGAGGCTAACACGCTGCCCGTGCCCAAAGCTAGCGCAGACCTCGCCTTTGACTACGCAAACTGCATTGGCTGCGGAGCCTGCGTTGCAGCCTGCCCCAATGCGTCGGCGTCGCTATTTACAGCGGCAAAGGTGGCCCATTTATCTCTGCTGCCCCAGGGCCAGCCGGAGCGCAAACAGCGGGTAACGGCCATGACCGAGCACATGGCAGCAGAGGGCTTTGGGGACTGCTCTAACCACGGCGAATGCGAAGCAGTTTGCCCCAAGGGAATCTCAATTAACGCGATCGCCCAAATGCGCCGAGAGTACATCAAAGCCCTATTCTAAGCATCCCCATCCCCCTATTTCCCATTCCCCCATCCCCCCTACCCAAACAATTCAATCTGCCGCACCGAAGTGTCTTCTGCCTTGGAGGAAAGATTAGCCAGCTTAGGTCCGCCTTTGCGATCGCTGGCGAGCTTATCTGCCCAGCGGGTGGTTTCCGGCAGGCGATATTTGGGCGTACAGCGCAGCACAAGGTCAATCGCCGTCGGCAAGCTAATGTGATGGCCAATGGAGATAAACAGCGGGTTGGTGCCATCGCGCGATCGCACCGCCGCGCCAATGGTGTCATTGTGATCCATAAGGGGCACCCAACTCCCTTTGCGCTCTGGCACTGGCTTATGGGTGCCAATCAGCCGAGACTTTGCTACCCCAATCGCCGGTAAATCTAACAGAATCCCCAAATGGCAGGCAATGCCAAACCGCCGAGGATGGGCCAATCCCTGACCGTCGCACAATATTAAATCGGGAACGGTTGTAATTTTTTCAAGCGCCGCGAGGATGGCGGGCACCTCCCGAAACGACAGATATCCGGGCACGTAGGGAAATGTGGTGGGGATGTAGGCGATCGCGTGATCCACCAGCTGCAAATCCGCTAGCCGCAGCACGGCCACCGCTGCCCGAGTGACCGTGCCGTTTTCGACAAAGCCTGCATCGACCCCTGCCACATAGTCGATAGTGCCGAGGCGATCGCGATCGCTGACCTCAGAGCGCAACTGCTGCTGTAGTGCGGTTGCGGCATCAAGGGTTGTTGGCCAATCAACAGACGGGACTTCCATAGAGCAAGCGTAAATCTTCTTATGTTTTCTCAGTCTAAAGGGCTGGCTTGCAAATGATTGGGTAATATTTGAAGACTATTCAGAGGGCTTTAAACCACATCTAATTTGAGCGCTGGAGTTTCGGGCGTGACCGAAATTTTGTGTCAGCGCGAGCAGCCTGCTCGCGTATTGCCAGAAGCAACCCAGAAGCAATTAAAAGGGTCGCACTTAATTTATACAAAAACCCGGAATCTGGATGTGGTCGAAGTCTAAAACATCTACTTAGGACATCTATGCGGGCTGCTTTTTTACTTACGGCCATCTTTAGTACTGTCGCCGCCGTTCTTCTGGGGCAAACGGTGGGAACTGCAACCTTAAGGCTATCCTCCGAACGGCCCCATGTCTTTTTGCAAAGTCAGGCTGCTGAGCCCAGCCTGCCCCAGGGACGCCCTGTTCCCGAGGCTGTGACCCAGCCGGTCGAAACCTTACCCAGCAGATTTTCTTTTAGCCCCCAGTGGCTTGCGGCATTTGGGGTGTTTATTGGCGCGATCGCCTTTGCCATTGCCAGCGATCGCGACTACAGCGGCCAAAAGCGTC
>JBCDFX010000386.1:0-4285 GCA_039177155.1 Cyanobacteria bacterium P01_H01_bin.119 | reverse complement strand
CTTTAGCCATCTAGGCTGATGCACGAAGCGGCATCCGGGTGTTTAGCGCATAGCCAGATGGCTCGCCGTCTTGTTCTAACGGAACTGGCGATGACTATACCCTCCCTTTCCCCGTCATCGACTGACGCCCGCGCCAAAACTCATTCGGGTGCCTCAGGAAAGATTTGTCTTCCGGTAAGGGATGCCCAATGCGGCTGGAGGCGTGGCTCTGCCGGCAATGCCCATCAGCGCCAGAAGGGCGGTGAGATAGGGCAACATGGCTAGAAACTGATAGGGAATCGCCAAATCGAACGCTTGAATGCGTAGCTGCAGGGCTTCGGTGGCGCCAAACAGCAGGCAGGCGATCGCCGCTCCGACGGGATGCCAGCGCCCAAAAATCAGCGCCGCTAGGGCGATAAAGCCTTTGCCGGCACTCATTTCTTCCGTAAAAAAGTGAACGTGCACCAGAGTCAGATAGGCTCCCGCGAGTCCACACAGCGCCCCACAGGCAATCACGCTGAGATAGCGCACCCGACTAACCGAAACGCCAGCGGTATCTGCCGCTTGAGGCGCATTGCCCACTGCCCGCAAGAGCAGGCCCCAGCGGGTATAAAACAGTCCATAAGTGGTGAGCCCCACCAAGGCGATCAGCAGATAGAACAGCAGATCTTGGCGGAAAAAGAGGCCGACGACCGGCAGATTTTGCAACCCTGGAATTGGCATCGGGGTGATGATCGGCAGTTCTACCGTGCCGCTTTCAAACAGCAGTCTGGCGCTGTAGGTGGTGAGCCCGGCGGCGGTCAGATTAATCGCCAGTCCGGACACGAGCTGATTCACCCCCAAACTGACGCAAAGATAGGCGTGAATCCAGCCCACCATCGCGCTGACGCCCGCAGCAATGGCAACGGCTAGCCAAACTTGACCGGTGCTCAGCGCGATCGCGGCACTCATGAAGGCCCCGGTGAGCATCATCCCTTCCAGGCCAATGTTGAGCACACCTGAACGCTCCGAAATCAGCCCGCCTAAAGCGGCATAGGCAAGGGGAACGGTGAGACGTAAGGTGGCGGCGAGAAAATCGGTGAGAAAGGGCATGGGGTAGGGAATAGGGGAGAGGGAATAGGGGGTAGGGGAATGGGGACAGGGAATAGGGAATAGGAAATAGGGGACAGGGAATAGGGAACAGGGAACAGGGCATTAGGAAGAATCCAGAACTCCGGACCCAGAACTCAGATCTGAGTCACTCCCACACTCCCTCACTCCCCTACTCCCTCACTCCTCCGACACGTGTAGCCCCAGGACAGAGAGTGGATATTAGGCGGTGGAGTTTTGCGCTCGCCGTTCGAGTGCCAGGCTGATGGCGACAAACAGCACGGTTAGGCCCTGAATCGCATAGATAATGGCAACGGGAACGGAGGCGCTGCGCTGCATCACGTTGGCGCCGCTGCGCAGGATGCCAAAGAAGAAGGCGGTAAAGATCACCACGACCGGGTTGCCGCGACTGAGGAGGGCGATCGCGACTGCATCAAAGCCGTATCCTGGGGAGAAATCTTCAAACAGGCGATATTTGAGTCCCAAAACTTCACTGCTGCCCGCCAGGCCCGCTAGTCCCCCGGAGATCGCCATTACCTGCAGCAGCGTCCCATTAACGGAAATTCCGGCATAGCGGGCGGCTATCGGGTTTTGACCAACTGCATCAACCCGATAGCCCCAGGCGGAGAGGGCAAAGGCGACAGTCAGCAGCACCGCCAAGGCCAGGGCCAGAAAAATTCCGGCATGGGCCTGGGTCTGGGGCAGAAATTTGGGCAGACGGGCCGACTCCGCCACCATTTCAGAAAAGGGACTGGGGGCATTGGCGGCTTTTAGCGGGCCGTTGACTAGATAGCTGATCAGGTACTGGGCGACATAGTTTAGCAGCAGCGTTGTGAGCACTTCATTCAGCCCCCGCGCCACTTTTAGATAGCCGGCGATCGCCCCCCAAACTGCCCCGAAGCCGAACCCTCCCGCCAGCGCCAGCGGCAGATGAATAATGAGGGGCAAACCGGGAAAGGCCAGTCCCAGCAGCAGGCTCCCGAGCCCCCCCATATAAATCTGCCCTTCGCCGCCCAGATTAAACTGCCCGGCTCTGAGGGCTACCAGTACGCCCAAGCTGACCAGCAGCAGCGGCGTGGTTTTGGTTAGGGTATCGGCAAAGCCAAAGTAGGTCGTCAGGGCCTGGCGAAAGAGGGCTCCGTAGGCGGCCACCGGACTAGCCCCCGCCATTAGCATTAGCCCCGCCCCGACAAGCAGGGCTGCCAAAATGGCCACCATCGGCGCTAACGCCGCTCGCAGTTGAGCCAGTGATAGCGATCGCTGATTAGGTATTGACAGGCTCACGGGCCGCTCCTATCTCAGGCTGAACACCAGTCATCAGTGAGCCCACCTGCGCCAGCGTGGCCGACTGCCCCGCCAACACGCCGACCAACTGCCCCCGATAGATCACGGCGAGGCGATCGCTCATCGCCATCACTTCTTCTAGTTCCGTTGAAATATAGAGGATGGCGGCTCCCCGCGATCGCTGCTCTAATAAACTCTGCTGCACCGCTGCCGTGGCGCCAATATCCAAGCCTCGGGTAGGCTGCATGGCCAGAATGAGGCCGGGCTCACCGGCGAGCTCACGGGCCAAAATTACCTTTTGCTGATTGCCGCCCGAGAGCTGCCGCACCTGGAGCCGGTAACTGGTCGCGCGCACGTCGAAAGCCTGCATCGCCTGCTCGGCGTTGGCCCCAATGGCCCGCGGCTGCAATAACCAGCGGCGGCAAAAGGGTAGTCGGGCAAAGGCTTTGAGAATCAGATTGCGGGCGATGGAAAAGCTCATCACCAGTCCCTGCTTTTGCCGATCTTCCGGAATGTAGGCCAGGGCTGCGGGTGAGGCTGACCCATGGGATGAGTGAATCGTGATGGTGCCCTGCTCCGCCGGGAGGATACCCGCGATCGCATCGGCCAGTTCGCGTTGACCGTTGCCATCCACTCCGGCAATGCCCAAAATCTCTCCCGACCGCACCTGCAGCGATAGGCCCCGCACTGCCGCTGCCTGGTGGGCCGTATTGACCCAGAGATTTTGCACATCGAGGACGACTGGCCCCGCTGGCTGCGGCTCCGGGCGTGAGTTGATGGTCACTTCCCGCTCGACCATGAGATGCGCTAGCTCCGTGCGGTTGGTCTGGCTGGTCGGCAGCGAGGCCACAACGCGCCCCCGCCGCAGCACCGTCACCTGGTCACACACCGCCATCACCTCACCCAGCTTGTGGGTAATAAAGATAATCGTGTGGTGGCGCTGGGCCAGCTGGCGCAGGATATCCAAAAATGCTGCGATTTCACTGAGGGTCAAGACTGCCGTGGGTTCATCCAAAATCAGGATGCGAGCCTGCCGGTACAGCACCTTGAGAATCTCCACCCGCTGCTGAATGCCCACGGGCAACTCTTCTACTCGGGCCGTGGGCGGGACTTCTAGCCCATAGCTTTGGCCCAACTTGGCAATGCGCTCCGCCTGCGATCGCAAATCTAGATGCAGGCTCCCCCCGCAGCCCAAAATAATGTTTTCGGTGACGGTGAGCTGAGGCACCAGCATAAAGTGCTGATGGATCATGCCGATGCCGTGGGCGATCGCATCGGCAGGCGCGGGAATTTGCACGGGGTTTTCATCCAGAAAAATCTGTCCCGCATCCGGCTGATACAGCCCCGAGAGAATGTTCATCAGCGTCGATTTACCCGCCCCATTCTCGCCCAGCAGTCCGTGGATGGAACCGGCTTGAATGGTCAAGCTGATGTCGTCATTTGCCGTAAACTGACCAAATCGCTTCGTAATTCCTGCTAGCCGTAACGTACTCATGACTCGACTAAGCGCACCGCGGCCTTGCCGTTTTCCTCGGTATCTTCGAAGGTGAGTTTACCGGCCACCATGTCAGCCGCCACGGCGTCTACCTGTTCCCTCAGTTCCGGTGGGACCGCCTCACTAAACTGGCCAAAGCGCACCAGGTCAGGCGTTTCCAGCCCAATGACGTAGGCTTTACCTTCAACTTCGCCGTTCCCGGCTAGCTCGGCCACCATCGTAATTGCGCCGCCAATATCCTGAATGGCACTGGTCAAGATCGCTTCGGGGGCCAGATCAAACTGGTCAATATTGTTGCCAAAGGCGTAGATGCCCTCATCCTGACAGGTCTGAAGCACTGCCGGTGCCGACTTGTCCAGGTTATGGAAAATCACGTCAACGCCGCTGCCAATCAGCGCCAGCGCTGACTCCTTCGCCTTGGCAATGTCGTTGAAATCT
>JBCDFX010000385.1:0-4288 GCA_039177155.1 Cyanobacteria bacterium P01_H01_bin.119 | reverse complement strand
GGCGATTTTCCTCACCGCAGTCTCGAATCACTGAGTCCAAATAGCGATCCATGAGCACGGCTTTGGGGGAGCGATCGCCGTCGCCGCAGTGCTCATACTGGGCCAGCGTAGTGATATTTTCTGTTTGCAGCTGGTCCCCCAACACCTGCAGCTCAATAGGCCGCACCTCTCCCAGTTCTCCGGTCAAATCTTCGGCTAAATCTTCAACCAGCCGTTCAATTAGGGCGGGCTCCAAATGAAACTGGGCCTGACGGGTAAGCTGGTAAATCAGCTGATGGGCGCTGGCTTTAGAAAAGTTACCAATGTAGTAAAGGATAGATTTATCGAGAATATTGTTGTCGATAATGTCCAGATTGACCCGGCGATTGCACTCCAGCAGATTGTGAATATAGTCTTCTCGCAGGGACAGCACGACTTTGACATAGGGCAGCGCCAGGCATTTTTCTAAAAACTGATAAAACCTGCGCTGTTGGGCCAAGCTGGGGGCAGCGGCAAAGAATTCCTCAAACTGGTCAAAAACCAAAACCATAAATCGATTGTTTTTAGTGCTGACCCGAAGCTGAGCCAAAATTGCCGGGGCGCTCTCAATTAACAATCGAGTGGGCTCATCTTCATCGCTCTCTTGATCGGCTGACCCAGAAGATGCCGATAGAGCACTGGTGCCGTGGCCGAACAGGGCGATCGCAACAGCCTCGCCCAACTGCTTAGGCCACTGGTCGTAAATTTGCAGCAAAATTGGCACCACCTCCCGGCTGCCAACTACCTGCTGTTGGAGCATAGGCATTAGCCCTGCAGCAATCATGGAGCTTTTGCCAACGCCAGACTGACCGTAAATCACCGTTAGTTTGCAGTCGGGACGATAAATCCGCTGCATCAGATGCTCCACATCGGCCTGGCGACCCGCAGCCACAATCTCCAGGGGGATTGTCTCAGGCTCGTTGGTCACGGCCAGCGCCGGACTCTGCACTGACTGCTGGGGCCGCAGCCGCCCGGCCCCGGTAAAGGCCCGCAGACCGTACTGCTGTTCGACGGTGCGGTACACCTGGCGAATATGAAAGGCTTCTAAATAGCGCTTTTGCTGGTAGTAGAGCGCTCTAAGCTGCTTGGCAATGCGGATATAGAGCAGGGGATCGTGCTGAGGATTGCCCAAGCGCTGAGCAATTTCGAGCTGGGTAATGGCGCTGTGGTAATTATTTTGACCCAGCAGCGCCCGGGCCAAACTGAAGTGATATTGCTGGCGGTGGTAGGCCCGCGCCCAGTTGAGCGTATCGTCGGGTCGATAGGACTTGGCGGCGATTGCCCCATCGACCGCCCGATCCACCTGCTCCAAAATATCTAGGGCCTGTTCGGCGTGGTGCTGGGCCATCGGCCACTGATCTTGAGACAGGGCGACATCGGCCAGCAGGCCGTGATCATGGGCTAAACGCACACTGGGGTCGAACTGCCCTGCTTCTAAAGAGGCCAGCTCTACCCCCTGCTGATGCAGCGTGAGACTGCGACGAGCTACCTGCTCTAGTTCAGGCCACTGCTCCAGCCGCTGCAGCACTTCGGCCAGGGCATTGATAAAGCGGGCTTCTAAGTCAAAGCGGTGGCTGCGGCGAAAGGTAGCGATCGCCTGCTGAAAATAGTCCCGCGATCGCTCACAGGCTTCGGTATACCGCTCTCGGTGCCGCACGGCGTCAGCTCGCCACCACAGCCCCAAATGAAACAGCACGCAGCCCCGCCGGGACAGACTTTGCTCGGCGGGCCAAAGGGCTAAACTGCGCTCGTAGTGCTGGCGAGAGACTGCCGGCTGGCTCCAGGTCGCCTGCCCCAGCACAAACTCTAGGCTGGCCTCTAGCAGGGCATCCGGTTGGATACGGGCGCGCTCCAGGGATCGCCGCGCCGCGCTCAGAGCTTCAATTTGGCCATCGCCCTGGCCATCGGGATACACGTTGACCGCATTGACAAACCGCCCGGCTCCAGCCTCCAGAATTTGGGCAAAAATAGCGTCTGTAGCGTGTTGAATCTGCTGAAGCAGGGCGGCCGAAGACAGGGTGAAGTGAATCGGCGTAGCCCAATTTTCTAAATCAGGAGCCTGGCGCATCAGCTGTTTGAAGATGCTGTCGTTAACCCACACCACCACGGCGAAGGGCAAAGCCCGCCGAAATTCTTCCCGCACTTGGTTAGCGGCTTTTAGCACCTGGGCCACTTCACTGACCTGATCTAGCCCCAGCACGACTAAAGCTTGAGTTTGGGCTGAAGTTTGATTTGGATTTTTAGTTAAATTCTGATCTAGATTTTGAGCTGAACTCTGAACTTGAGCGTCGGCCAGATTCTGATCTGGATTCTGAGTTAAATTCTGATCTGGATTTTGAGCGGGCGGCTGACGACTGGGGGGCGACAGGTCAGCGCTGCCCGCTTTGAGCGCCGCCAGTAAAGAATAGGTTTCTGGGGGCAGGTGAACAAACCCTAAGGACAGGTCGGCTTCCTGGCATAGGGCTTTAATCACGCGATCGCGCAGGGTTTCATAGTTGCAGTGGGCCAGAACCAGGGAAAATTGGCCCTGCGATAAGCGGATAGCCCGGAGCAGGGCCGTTAAAGCTCCTTGATTTTCCGCGGTGCTCGACGCCAGGAAAGGCGCTGAAGTCGCCTCCAGGCCGAGGGAGCCGGATAAAGGCTGCTGGGGCTGGGTCGCCTCTGGATCGCTATGGCTACTCATAATTCCCTCTGCTGAAAATCTGGCATTTCAGCCAGTACTGGATTGATATCAAACCAACTGCTGCCGCCGCTGCGATACTCAAACACGTACATGCTGCGCAGCAGGGTTTGATAGGTGGGGCCACGACGAAAGTGTTTTTGGGCTTGAACCTGCTGCAGAGACTCAATCTCAGCGGCTGTAAGGGCCAAGAGCAGCTCGCTCTGACGCTGCAAAATAATCTCTTCTAAACAGTTTCGTGGCAGGGGCAAATCCGCTCGCTGCAAACAGCGATAGAGCAGCACCAGCAAATTTCGGATATGACCGCCGCTAATGCTGCACAGCCGATCGAGGGTGCCCGGCCGATCAAAGACTTGATTAATGCCGGCGAGTCGCTGCTCAGCCGTAGCGTTAGGGAAAGCCCGCGCTAGAACCAACTGGCGCAGCAGGGTTAATCCTTGGGCGTCGGGCTGACCGCTGCGATCGCGCACGGGCACCATAGTCAACACCTTTGGCACCACCCCAAAGCGGTTGCTGATTAACGCTGCGTCGCTGGAGAATACCAATTCCAGCGGCAGGGTATACACCACATGACAGTTGAGTTTTTTGAGCTGTTCCCCCCGATCGACAAATAAATAGCTGGGCTGATAGCGTCCCGCATCGCCCACAACATTATCAATTCGATCCAAATTGTCGATAATCACCACCAGTCCTCGCTGTCCCCGCTGCTCTAAAGCCGCGATCGCAGGCTCAATCAGCTCCTGGTTGAGAGCGTTCAAAATACCGTTAGTGCGCGGTTCAAGATACTGACGCAGTTGGCGTCTGAGCTTTGGGCTATCTCGGGTGGTGGCGGTGATGGCTGCGATCGCCGCCGAAAATTGAGCTGCATTTAAGACGGTTTCTGGAGCCAGCGCTAGCCGAAAGATATCCCCTACGGACTGAAATAGCGCCTGAAAATAGGGCAGCTCCAGCGCAATACCGCAGGCGGCCAGACTGTCATACACCTGGCGGGCGATCGCCAGCAGAATATCCGTCACGTCTACATCGGCAAGATCTAAATCTTCGCTGGACTCGAAGTAGACTACATGAAAGCTGTCTTTAATTAGCTGGGCTTTTAGGCACATCAGCTCCGTCGATTTTCCGCAGCCCACGTGCCCGGTAAACAGTTGGCAGGTGGGGCGATCTGGAGACAGCCAGGCAATCGTGCGACCCAGCTCTTGGATTAGGCTGCCGCCCCGCACCGACGAAAAGTCAATATAGTAGCCCTGATCGTCTCCCCCCAGACGCAGGGCTCGGCTGGGATTACAGGCTTGGTAAAACTGGGGGAGACTCAACTGCATTGATTTGAGCCGACGGCTACACCTCCGGCACCTGGGGGAAATCAGCGCTTTGGGCCAGGGTTGCCAGATTGTCTAATTCGTTCTCAGTGAGCACCAAAAAGGTAGGAATGTTCCGCAGGGCCTGCGCCGAGCCTGGATCGTCAACGATCTCTCCGCCAAAGCGATCGGCGGCGCTGAGGCATCCCACCGGGAACTGCAGCGCCGGCTTGTGAAACTGATAGCAGGAATAGGCCTCCACCTGGCGGTCGGGATGGACATCTACGGCCTGGAG
>JBCDFX010000384.1:0-4292 GCA_039177155.1 Cyanobacteria bacterium P01_H01_bin.119 | reverse complement strand
TGAGACGAATCTGTATCGGCAGGGTAAGGCATCAGTCCCATAATGGCCGCTGTGGTGACGCAAAACATGGATTTTTGAAAACTCTGGCAAATTTTTACTCGCACATCGCCAGTTCCCCGGGTTGTTTGATCGTAAAACCCTTGGAGATAGTTGGGAACGTAGTGCATCATATCCTGCATCAGCAGGGTGGGTGGAATGCCGGCTCCGCCAACGGGCACCGGATCGGCATATAGCGCGCCGTAGGCAAATCGGCTTTGATCCGGTGAAATTTGGTTGGCCTGAGCGTTATAGGATACAGTGCCCAAAAACGGCGTTCCTCGAAAGAAAATCGCTTCTACATAGGGCACCGCCGTATCCATTAAGAACGTTAAGCTGGCTGAGGGGGGCAGCAAATCGTAGGGTTTCCCTTTAATTTCCACCTGATAGGTGATAGGCTTGCTGGCCGCAGACACTAGGCCAGCCTTAACATGCTCCACCACCTGAGGAATCGAGTTAATCTCACCCTGGTTATACCGATCTGCCAGGCTGGCAAAGGCATCGCTCATCACCCGCCAAAATTGCCCCAGGCCGCTAGTGTAGGCCAACTGGCGAATCTGCTCTGGCAGAAAATCTGGAAACAGACGATGCAGGGACTGCATCAGCGGGTTGCCCTTAGCTTTAGCCTGGATAGCCGTTTGGCAGTGTTGGGCAAAATCCGCCGAATCTAAGTAGGCATCTAGACCGCCGCCGCCGTGCCACAGCATGGACTTTATACAGTATTCGGCGTATTCGTAATTGATACGATCGTGCCACCAGTGCTTGAGTAGCTTGCCCCAGGAGACTTCCCCGTTGAAATATTTGAAAAAAGGAAACAGCACCAGAAACTGGTGGTCGGCAATGTAAATCAGATTTTTGGAGTAGGCATCGAGGACAACGCCATAGCTATCCAAAATGCCAACGACCTCTAGGACATTGGTTGGCGTATCGGGCAGCAGCGCCTGCCCTGAGAGCAGACGCTCAATATAGACCTCGTAGGGGCTAGGGCCAGACGGAGGGGAATCTGTTTGAATCGTTTGACTCATAGTGAACGGTATCAGATGGGTTTAGATCTAGGATTCAGGCGGTGATAAAGGCGCCGATCGTAAATTAGGGGTCGCTAAATACGGTGCCGCTAAAAGCGCGGTTTGGGTAGTGCCATTACCGGTCACGGAAAGGATAGGTTGAGACAGGCTGTAGCTGGTTGATTCACTCCAGCGAATGACCCAGCTCGGCGATAGACCTAAGACGGCAATCAAACCCGATAGGGCGATCGCCGTGGCGCGATCGCCCCAGCTAACCGCCGGCAGCCAGCGATCGGGCTCCGGCACAAAACTAGGCGAAGCAGTGCTTAACCGACCAAAGAAAGCGCGATTAACCAGCAGCAAAAAGTACACTGCGGTGAGCCCTGAGCCCACCATACACAGCAGCGTTTGGATACTAAAGCTGCTAAAGCTGCCTCTAAAGACCAGGAATTCTGAAATAAATCCCACCATGCCGGGGATGCCTGCACTGGCCATTACTCCCAAAATCATCAGGCTCCCTACGAGGGGAAGCCCCCGCTCTGGGTTAAGTAAGCCCCGCAGCACCTGTAAATCACGAGTGCCCGTTTTCTCATAAACCAGACCAACCAGCAAAAACAGCAGCGCCGAGATCAATCCGTGGCTGAGCATTTGAAAAATTGCGCCCAAAACGCTTAGGGGCGTTGCCGCCGCGCAGGCCAGCAAAATATAGCCCATATGCCCAATGGAGCTGTAGGCCACCATTTTTTTCATATCGGTTTGGGCGATCGCCGCCAGGGAGCCATAGAGCACGCTAATCACCGCCCAGATGGCCAACCAGGGGGCCAGCAGCGCCCAGGTTTCAGGGAAAAGCCCCAGACAAAATCGCACCAGGCCGTAAGTGCCCAACTTTAGCAGCACCCCCGCCAGCAGAATAGACACCGGCGTCGACGCCTCTACGTGGGCATCGGGTAGCCAGGTGTGCAGGGGAAACAAGGGTACTTTGATGCCAAACCCAATCAGCAGGGCGATCAGCAGCACGGTTTGCTGCACTAAAGATAGCCCCTGGGCCAGCCCCGGCTGATAGTCGAAGCTGCTGGCGTGACTCAGCCAGGTTAACCCCAGAAATGCCCCCAAAATCAGCACCCCGGAAAAAGCCGTGTAGATTAAAAACTTGGTTGCCGCGTAGCCCCGACGGACCCCGCCCCAAATAGCAATCAGTAAATATAGGGGAATCAGCTCTAGTTCATAAAAAATAAAAAACAGCAGCAGGTTTTGAGCCAAAAATGCTCCAGACACCGCTGCATTAATCAACAGCACCAGGCTGAAATACAGCCGAGGTCGACGAATTTCGGCCCTGCTGCTGTAGAGCGCCACTAGGCTTAGCAGGCCGTTGATACACACCAGGGGCAACGACAGCCCGTCTACCCCCAGGCGGTAGGTCAGTCCCAAATCGTCTAGCCAGGGCAGAAACTCTTCAAACTGCAGCGCCGGATTGCCAATATCAAACTGCAGCGCCAGCAAGCTGCTTAAACCCAGGGTGAGTGCGATCGCCCCCAGCGCGATCGCCTTAAAGTGCTGTCCCTGGGCCTGCTTAGACAAAAGGCTTACGCCCACGGCGGCCAAAATTGGAATTAAAATTATCGCGCTCAGCATTTCCCGCCCCGTTACCACATCGTCCAAGTCATCAACAGCCCCAGCAGACTGACGCCAATCACAATGGTCAGTATGTACCCCTGGGACTGGCCCGAAATACTGTACTTCAGGCTCTCCCCGCTAAACAGCGAGGCCAAACCGACAAAGTTGACCAGGCCGTCAATCACATAGCGATCGAACCAGTTGCTTAGCCGCGACAGCGCCTCTACCGCAAAGACCACCGTCAGCTTGTAGAAGCGCTCAGTATAAAAATCGTAGGCTAGCAAATCCTGGGCCACTCGAATAGGCCACTGAATCGAGCGCGACCAGGCTTTATGGAGATAGACATTGGCCCCCACTGCAATGCCGATTACCCCGGACAGCACCAGCAGCCCCACCGCAGCCGGATTGATATAGTCCCAAGGCGGCAGCAGAGACAGGCTTGCCATCACCGCAGGAGTCATTAGGGTGAGCACAGCTAGCGTTACCATCGGCACCGCCATTGGCCAGGGCACCTCTGGCGCTCGGCGAGTTTTGGGCTGCGGGCTGCCCAAAAAAATCAGGCGAAACACCCGGGTCAAATTCAGTGCGGTCAAGCCATTGACCAGTAAAAATATGCCCACCAACAGCGGATGCTCCTGCCAGAGAAAATCAATGCCCAAACGCAGTCCCCAGAAGCAGCCCAAGGGCAGTACCCCCACCATCCCCAGCGCGCCTACGCCGTAGGCCAGGGTCGTAGCGGGCATCCGCGACCACAGCCCGCCCATTTCGGTAAGATTTTGATTGGTTGTGGTGACAATGATTGACCCCACGCTCATAAATATCAGCGCTTTGGCGAGAGCGTGGGTGAATAAAATCGTAATGGCCACCCCCGGCCACTCTGTGCCAACGGCAATAAAGACCAGCCCCAAGTAAGCACTGGTGGAATAAGAAAACGTGCGTTTAATATCAATTTGAGCGATCGCCACCAAAGACGCACCTACCGCTGTAGTGGCACCAATGGCAACTAGCGCCGATAGGGCCAAAGGCGACAGCACAATAATGGGCTGGAGCTTAATAAGCACGTAGGCTCCGCAGGTCACGACCACAGAATTGCGTAAAATTGACGCTGGATTTGGCCCTTCCATAGCTTCGTCCAGCCAGAGATGGAGCGGAAACTGGGCGCATTTCCCGGTAGGGCCAGCAATCAGGGCAATGCCCAGCACCGCTGCAACCGTGGGAGATAAATCGACGGTTTTAACCCATTCATAAAGGTCATTAAACTGAAGGCTGTTGGCCATTGCAGAGAGGGCCACAACGCCCATCAGCAGCAGCACGTCCCCTACTCGCTTGGTGAGAAAGGCATCTCGGGCTGCAGTCACCACCAGGGGCTGTGCGTACCAAAATCCCACCAGTAGATAGGTCGAAAGGGTCAACATCTCCAGCAGCGAGTAGGTCAAAAATAGGGAATTGCTGAGCACAATTCCGGTCATCGCCCCCTCAAAAAAACCCATTAGGGCAAAGAAACGGGCCAGCGCCCAGTCCTTCTCCATATAGCCCAGGGCAAATCCCTGGGCCAGCAGGCTTAGCAGGGCAATCAGACCCGCCGCCCCTAAGTTCAAAATCGACAGCTCAAAGGTTAAAACCAACTCCAGATCTGCC
>JBCDFX010000383.1:0-4320 GCA_039177155.1 Cyanobacteria bacterium P01_H01_bin.119 | reverse complement strand
AACCGAGGTCAGGCCGGAGAACTGTTAGATAAAAGCGATCGCAACGTCAAGCTAGCGCTGTTAATGCACTGGCGAGCCATTGATAAACCCACCGCGATCGCCCTGCTCAACGCCAGTCAGGGTCACCTCCGCCAGGCATTAGATGTAGAACAAAAACCGTGATCCAAAACAACGAATCAGCCGGAATCGTTGTCTGGCTCGCAGCCTCGTCCTAATTGTTTATGGGGATAGGGCAGCTTGATTGTTGTACATTGCCCGCAGGACTAAAGCCGGATCGACCCAGCTTCCTCGGTATTTCAGCGCCCAGTGAAGATGGGGGCCAGTGGTCCGCCCGGTCATGCCAACGCGACCAATGCGAGTGCCCGATGCCACCTGATGCCCAACGGAAATTTGAATCCCGCCCTGGCGATCCACAATGGTGCGGCGGCCTCCCTGGGTCACGACCCGGCCCTGCATATGGCAATAAATATGCCGCCAGTCGCCGGACTGAATCACAATGGAAGTGCCGCAGGCCGTATTATCTGAAACCTCCACCACTTCTCCAGTCCACCAGTTGCGGATGTAGCTGCCTGAGGGCGCGGCCAGATCAAGCCCGTAGTGAAACTGACGACCGCCACCATAGGGCGAATTACGGTAGCCAAAAGGGGAGGTGTAAGCCTGAAAATTTTCCACTGGGAAAGAGGCGGTAGACCAAGCCGTTAGCATGGTTTGAGGCTGCCCAGATTCTAAGGCGATCGCATCGGATGGGTGAGACCCAGTTTCAGCGATGCCAATTATCAGGGCGAGTGAAACGAAGAGACTGCCGCCGCAGATCAGCAAAGATTTCAAACGCATGATACTAAAGCGAGGAAGTATAAGGAGCGAAGAAGCGAAATCAGTAAGCCAACAAAAATTCAAACGATTCGGTGCCGTGGCAACCTGCTCCGGTTGACAGGTTGCGCGCAAATTATCTCTGTGTCACTACTCCAGGGATACCGGGTGAAGCGCGCCATCTGACCAAAGCCATATCGATCCAAACAGAACGTTTAGATGCCGCTAAGGATAGCTCAGCTTGCCCGCGATGACGCACTTTTTTTGTTAACCCCTCTCTGTGTAAGCGTCCCCTGAGCGAAGTCGTTGGCAAAGCCTTCCCGAAGGGAATAGGGACGCTTTGGCTGGGTTGTCGCTTCGACTCCGCTCAGCTAGCGATATGTGCGGGACGGTTACCTTTTTGTTAAAACCTTCCTTAAGGCTTCTGTAGCAGCCGCAGGAATGATTAGGACAAAGCTGCGAGAGATTGCTTTTGAGCCAACAACTCCGGCGAACTGGGTGCTGCGGTGAGCATCTGACCAAGGCTATAAAAGGTTTCTAGAACCACCCGATAAAGCGCCATAAAGTTTGTTTATGAGAATTTTTTAAGACTGCAAGGGCAGCCCCTGAGCCGGGAGTTTGTCGCCTTTGGCGGTGGGCTGGCGGCTGCTTAGGTTAAACCGATATCCGTGGGGCAAAATATGCAGACTGACACCGAATACCGCCAGCGGTTCGTCCCGCAGCAGCCGGTCCATATTGTTGAAGGTGGTGTTGGACTCATCGACTACGGTGACCGCCCCTGCGCCAATAACTTCTAGCTCGTCTCCTTCCACAATCACCGCCGTATTCTCATCAATGCCCAATCCCAGCACGCTCGGCTCTATCAGCAGCGCTGCCAGCAGGCGACCCAGTCGGCCCCGCTGGGCAAAATGCTGATCGACCAAGATACCGTTTAAAAATCCCATGCCGCTGCCCATCTCCACGGCATCCAGGCGGGGATGGGTATCGGATTCCCCTTCTACAATCATCACATCGGGCATAATGGCGGCTCCAGCACTGGTGCCCGCAACCACAGCGCCGTCTCGGTGTCGTTTGTGAATGGCGTCATCCAGCAGGGTGCCCTTAATCAGCTGAATCACACGGGCCTGATCGCCCCCGGTAAAAAAGATGCCGGTGGCCTGAGCGATCGCCTCTAATGCCTCGTACTTGTCAGCATCTTCGCGCTCTTTAGTGAGAATTGCCTGAACCGTTTCGGCCCCGAAAGATTTAAATAGCCGGGTGTAGTCGTCTCCGGCTTCCTGTTGGTAGCTGGTGGCGGCTGGAATCACAACGATATGAGCTTTGATGCCCCCTGCCCGCCGGACAAATTCGCGCAGGATAAGGCAGGTATCTGTCCGATCTTCTGCGCCGCCAATGATAATCAACGAACCGTCTGAGCGCCCCTCTAAATGACTCATGGTGCTGTCACAGGAAAAGGTCAGCCTCTAGTGTATCGACAACCTGCCGGGAACCTACCGGGAACCAACGGGGCAAACGGAAATTGAAATCCTGGTTGAGACGCCGCGATCGCGGCTATCCTTATTGTCTAGCAATTGTTGCTTTGCCATCTTGACTATGCTTGCAAAGACCAAAGTTCTCAAAGATAGACTGCTCACGCTGAAAAAACCGCCGCTGCGCCTGGTGATTGGCATTGTTGCGCTAGGCGGGCTGGGCGGGGCAATGGTCTACGGCTGGTTGACCTGGCAAAACCTCAGACCCAAAAATTTACCCGTCGGCGTAGAGGCGGTGCCGGAGACGGCGATCGCCAGCTTTACAGTCGCTACCGACGACGAAGACTGGCAGCAGCTACGGCAGTTTGGCACCGAAACGACCCAAGCGCAGTGGGATGAGCTTTGGCTCTCCTGGCGCGATCGCCTCCTGACAGATAACGGATTGAGCTTTGAGCGCGATATTCTGCCTTGGGTAGGGGAGAATATTACCCTGGCGCTGCTGCCAGACTCTGGGAACGTTAGCCCTAGTCCGTCAGTGGCACAGTCCTGGGTGCTGCTGCTGCCCATTGACGATGTGGCGGCGGCCCGCGCTACCCTAGGCAACGACCAGCTTCCGGAGGCCACCAGTCGCACCTACCGGGGTATTGATCTGCAAGAGTTTCCTACCAGCGGCGAGACCCAGGATGAGACCCAGATTGTTGCTGGGGTGCTCAGCGCAAAATTAGTGCTGGTGGCAACCACCCCAGAGGCCGCAGAAGCTGCTATCGACGCCTTTAAGGGCGGCAAATCCCTGGCCGATTTAGGGGGCTACAGCGACGCCATTAACCAGGCTCAGGATGACAATACGCTAGCCCGGTTTTATCTAAATTTGCCCCAGGTGACTCAGGCGATCGCTCTCAATGCCGAGCCGCCGTTGCCCGCCGCAGAGCTGATTCCCTTTAAGCAGAATCAGGGCTTTGTGGGTAATTTGGCCGTTCGCAGCGACGGCGTCCATGTGCGAGGGGTGAGCTGGCTAAGTGGAGGCAGCGATCGCACCTACGTGGTGAACAATCAGCCCAGCAGTCTGCCGCGCAAGCTGCCTGCGCAGACCCTAATGATGGCCTCTGGGGTAGACCTGCGCCAGTTTTGGATTAACTATTCTCAGGGTGCCACCGCCGGATCGCTGCTGCCCTTCAACCCTGACAACTTCCGCGCAACCGTACAAGCCACCACCGGGCTAGACCTAGACGCCGATCTGCTGCCCTGGATGGAAGGAGAATTTGCCTTGGCAATGGTGACGCCAAGACCCGCTCAGAATACCCCAGAGGCCGATCCAGAGGCGTCTGAGGAGGGCGGTGGCTCAGTTGAACTTCCGGTTGGGTTTGTCTTTTTGGTTAAAACCAGCGATCGCACCCTAGCCGAAACCACTTTAGGCAGACTGGATCAAGTCGCAGGGGAGCGCTACCGATTTGACGTTAACACCGTCGATTTAAACGGGGTTGCCGCAACCCGCTGGGTTTCGCCCTTTGGGTCCCTAGAGATGACCCACGGCTGGCTAGATGGCGAAACCGCCTTTTTTACCGTCGGAAACGGTGTCGCTGAGCAGATAGTGCCTTCCCCTCGCCGGGCGCTGGCGGCCACTCAGCCGTTTCAGACCACTACCGCGCTGGCCCCCGACGAAAACAGTGGCCACTTTTTTATCAATGCCGAAGCGCTGCTGAGTCTAGAGAGTTTGTTTCAGCCCGCCAATCTTGGCGAAGATTTGGGGGCCAACCCCGAACCCCTCACCAGCGCTGTGCGCTCTTTAGGCGTCACCACTGCGATCGCCGATAACCGCAACGTCATTTACGATGTGTATGTGCTGATGGAAAAAGGGCCAAGACCTAAACCCATTCCAGCTCCAGAGCTAGAGTCCGCCCCTAATCCCCCGCCAGCGGATGAACGGGAAGATGGGCCAGAAAACGAATCTTGATCTTAATCCCAGCATTATCCCACCTGGCCTAATCAGTCGGTAGCATAGTAAACAGTAACGGGTTTATTACTGACGCTATGGATTTGGTTT
>JBCDFX010000382.1:0-4327 GCA_039177155.1 Cyanobacteria bacterium P01_H01_bin.119 | reverse complement strand
CGGGTAGCCCAAGTTAGGTTTTACAACAATCTGCTTGGCTTTAACCGCTTCTGGCGGCGGGCGATAGTCAAATGTGTCTGTGGGCTGAACGGTAATCGATGGGAATTGGGTCAAAGGCACGGGCAGGTCAGAGCGGTTTAATATCAATATCAGGAAATATTCCCAACGCTATCTTAGCGATATTGATTAGACAGGCGATCGCCTATCGATCCAATCTGACGCTGAATATGCGGTTAGGCATTAAGGGGACTCGTGCCCTAGCTCCAAATTTTATCGTCAGTTTTTTGGGGGAGAAGCATACTTCAAGACTCGCGTCTTAACACGCTACGTAGCCATCGGTAAGTTAATCGGGTAAAATCCAGCAGCTTCAGAGGAATCCGAATCTTAACCGGAGAGAGAAATGGGCGATAAATCCAGAAATAGAACCTTTTGAAGTCATTCCAAGACGATCCCGATCCTTGCTTAAGGAAGTCTGAGATGTCCACTACTAACCCTCGGCCTTCATACATCATGACGTTTTTGCCGTGCACGTCACGGGGATTTAAACCTTTAGTTCTCGCGTAATCTAAGGCTCGGTCAATATCTAAAATAACCTGCCCCGGAATACGAATCCCTTGATGTAAACAGTTATACAGGGTGACTCCTTTCATACGCTTAAGAATTAAAACATTGTCTTCAGCATAGAAACATTGAGAAAAAGCAGGATGAGTTCCAATTCTGCGATAGACCTCAACCTCATCTTCAAAACCGGAACGATTTGGAGCGTAAACCTTTATCGCCTCATTTGGATAACTGGGATGTGCAAATACCGCTGCGTAGTTTCCAGTTCCTAAAAGAACCCACGGTGGAGGGAAAAAGCGCGCCTCAACTGGGTTATGTGGCTTTACACTTTCGAGAATTATCTCACGGCGAAGATGTCGATTAACGATTTCAATTAGTTGGCTTATCCGATCCTTGTCTGTCATGGAAGTGGCCGGAGAAATTGATATCATCAACTGATAACACAGTATGCTGACATCCCAAGAGTTCCAGGAGATCGAGCGTCTAGACTTTGTCAAGTTCGGCGTGCCGGAGTCTGGAAGCCTTCTGCTTAACTTAGAGAAATCGGCTATGGATATTGAAATGCAGCGTCGGGCCAGCCTTGAGTCCGCTCTATTTGGTCAATTTGATACCTGGATTAAAGACCAGATTCGCCAGCTCAGCGTTAGTACAATGGCTGCGGGCGTTTTTACCTGCACGGCCTGTGGCGAAGTCGCAGGCGACTATATTGTGGACTACCAGGGTGAAACCTTTCGCTTTGACACCATCACCACTTATGCTTTCCTGCGGTTCATCTTAGAAAAAGCCTAGGGGCGATCGCCGACTCGAACCTGCGAGTCCAATTACTTCTGCGCCAACGATTCCAGCGACACTGGGCAGAGCGCGCAATCTGACCACAGCTGTATCTCTTGGCGATTAAGCGACCGAGGCTTGACTGCGATAGAGCTTTTCTAAAGTGCGACGCAGTAGGGCCAGGTTTTTTGAATCGTTTTGGGTGGATAAATATTCGGTGGCCACTTCCAAATCTGCGATCGCAGCGTCAATGGCCGCTTGTTTTTGGTAGGCTGCGCTGCGATAGCAGTAGGGCAGGGCCGTATTATTTTGATCGCGCTCAATGGCGGCGCTGTAGTCTGCAATTGCGGCCTGCAGCGCGTTTTGCTTTTGACGGGCGCTGCCCCGATAAAAGTAAGCAATAGGCGAGTTGGGGCGATATTGAATCGCCTGCTCAAAGTCGTCAGTGGCGGCAAGTACATTACCCTGTTCTAAATGCAGATAGCCCCGGTTACAGTAGGCTGCAAAGCTGTCAGGGCTGTGATGAATGGCCCGATCAAACGCGGCGATCGCGGCGTCGATCTGACCCAGTTGCGCGTAAACTACACCCTTATTGATATGGCTAACCCCGTCCTCTGGCGCTAAATGAATAACGTGGTTTAAATCCAGCAGAGCACCTGATAGGTCGCCCAGATCGTAGCGGGTAATGCCACGATTAAAATAGGCGGTTTTGTCCCTATCGGCCAAAATAGGGGCATCGAAGCGCTGGAGCAGTTGCTCTACCACTGCGCTATCCTCTGTCTGTAGCTTTAGCCCAAGCTGGGGGAAAACGCTGTTGCTCGTTATCATGGGCTCCATCCCTAAAATGGCAAAGCGGCGATCGCACACCAGAAAATTTTCTGAAGTGCCCAAAATCTTGAACTTAAAGCGATCGGGAAAGGCTTGACGCAGGGGCAGTAGCCTATTCAGCGCGGCTTTGAGCCGCTGCTTTTGAGTGGGTTCTACTTTCCATCGCTGGCTGATAGGGGCGAGCAGTCGGCCTTCGCTGCGATCGCCGGCGTGACACCAGCCTATTTCCAAGGTGGCGCCGCGGGCCAGCATCTGATGGAGATGAGCCACCAGAGACTCGTCTAGCTCACAGGTTTCAGACCAAGGCCACACCATAATTAGGCGTTCCTCTGCCTGGCTAATGGCCTGCTCCAGCGCCCGGCGGCTGGCAGATGCCCTGGCATTGGTATCTGACGATAAACCGTCAGAGTGAAAATCGAGGATCCACTGGCCTGCAGGTGCTGTAATCAGATGAGCGGCTGTTGCCGAATCGGCCAGTTGCTCTTGCAAACCATTAATTTGAAAGTCATTTAAATCGAGCCGGAGCCTGAGAGACTCTAACTGCTCGGCAACGCCTTCTGGCAGTCTTTCTGGCAGTAGCGCTGGAGTAACTGAGTCTTGATTAAGCTGGGAGGCTGCGATCGCAGAGTCTAAACCTGCCTCACTCAGCGCGCTCAACTGGCGTTGAATATCTTGCTGCTGCTGGGCTAGGGTATGATTCAGCTGATTGAGCCGATCGATTTGCGCCTGCAAACTGCTGACATAGTCTGCCACTGACTGCTGCACCGCAGATTGAATAGACCCCGGGGCCTGTCCCTCCTCCAGCCGGTGGTGTAGGCGTACCAGGTCTCCCTGCAGATGCTCAATCTGCTGCTGAAAATCAGTCATACGATTGGCTTCTGCCTCGCTATCTGTTTCAGGAGGTAATATCCGCGCTGCGGGCTGACCCTGACGATTGGCCTGCAAAAATTGCACGGCCTCTTGCAGCAGTCCCTGCTGTTCGCTCAGGGTCTGCAATCGCTGGGACAATGCCGCAAACTCCCGACGGGGCACCAAATCTGACACGGTTTTAATCAGCTCTCGGACTTCGTCTTTCAGCAGAACCGGATCGCTTTGGGGCTGCATCTGCCGCAGTCGCCGAGAAAAGTGATTAACGCTGTCTTGCAGAGTAGAAAGGTTAGTGCGGGTATCGACGCCCAAATTTTCTAAGGTGACTCGCACCTGCATCAAATCGGTTTTAAGTTGGGAAATGGTGGTTTCTGCTGCTTCCATACGCGGAATGGTAGAGAGGCGCTGCACGTGGTTGGTAAGGTTATTGACCGAGGTGCACAGGTAAGTGTACTGATCTTGCAGCCCGCCCATATCCTGATAAAGCTGGCTTAAGTCAGGCGCTTCGATGGCGGCTAGCCGCTGTTCAAATTCTTGATAGCTTTTGTCAATTTCCCGAGAAAATCGCAAAATAGCGCGATCGCTGTGGGCCATTACCGATCGCTGAAAACTTGTAAATGCCTCAGTTGTCGGCATTGAAGCTACCCGCTCTTGCAAAACATCCAGGCTATCTGCAAGGTGTTCGCTGGTATGCTGCTGCCCTTCGGTGACCTTAGCCACCTGCTCTTCTAACCGCTGACGGTTAAGCATGCCCATCGCCACTAAAAGCGTTAACGGCGCGGAGGCATAAAAAAACTGCTGGGTAGCAACAGTTGCCGCCGTGCCTGCTCCTGCGCCCATTAAAAGGGCGTATTCCGTCCAGTTTCGCCAACGCTGTTGTGTCACGATGTCCCCCTGAGAGTGATTGAAGTCAGCATTTCTATAAGCCGCCGAGAGCACTGAGTCTTTTAAGGTCCGACCCATCGCAGTCTGGCCCGCAGTATTGGTCAACCGGGCCAAGGACGGCTGGATCAATGCTTATTTCAAAGTTCACGGCAGTTGTTGCAGATCAGGAAGGCTCGGCAGCGGTGTATAGCAGCCGACAGGCGGTTAGATTAAGGCTGCAAGTCTAACTGCTTTTATAGCCAGCATCCTGTGCCGCTACGAGGAATTTAAAACTAAGGCAGCTCAGTCTTTTCAGCGGTCTGAATAGTGAGCATATTTTTGCTGTTAGGCACTGGGAATTCTGGGTGCCGTAAGCAGTTAAACCAGCGGTATTTTTACAAACACTATGCAGACTCATCGCTTTCTTATCTCCCTG
>JBCDFX010000381.1:0-4337 GCA_039177155.1 Cyanobacteria bacterium P01_H01_bin.119 | reverse complement strand
GTTTTCATCTAGCTTGGCTAATAGTTTTCTGGGCTGTATAAGCTTGAAATGCACTGCTGTAAGAAGGTTCTAGTAAAACTATGGCTGAGTTAACGTATAAGTAAAATCGGCATTGGTGGATTAATTCGATTATGAATCCCATTCATCAATACCTTCGATAGATGACACAGATAACAGGTTTTCCCGTAGTATTTAACTGGAGTTAATCGTTCAATTAAATTTACAATTCACGTAATTGGATGTAGCAATGGACGATAACTGCTACGTTTGGACTAAATGAGAGGATAGCAGCATGGCATCTTATAAAGTAACTTTGGTGAATGAGGCAGAGGGTCTTAACACCACGATTGAAGTTCCTGATGACGAGTACATTCTTGACGTCGCTGAGGAACAAGGTCTTGACTTACCCTACTCTTGCCGCGCGGGTGCTTGTTCTACTTGCGCCGGCAAATTACAGTCTGGCAGCATTGACCAGTCTGACCAGTCCTTCCTGGATGATGATCAGATTGAAGCAGGTTATGTTTTGACCTGTGTCGCGTATCCGACTTCTGACTGCACCATCACAACTCATCAGGAAGAAGCGCTTTACTAAAGGCTGTCATCACTTAGATAGGCTTCAATGCTTATACAGTCAGGTTTCGGCCCCTGTTTAGTTTTGTTGGACAGGCGCGTTACTGCTTAGCTTTCAAGGCTGCTGCGATCAGCTGATGGCGCGTTTTAGAGCGCATTTTTGGCTATTTCCAAAGACGCTTTCCACTTGGGAAGCGTCTTTGTAGGTTTAAATTTCCGCCAAGCCGTCTGTCTGGGGTGCGTTAATGAGAATTTGTTACGATAATTCGATGCTTACAGTTATCTCCTGGTTTGAGGTCAAGTGAAGGCGTTATGAATCGGTTACTGTCTGGTCCACTGACGATTGAGAGCGTCACTGTTCCAATTCAAGATCTACCGCCCGAACTAAACGGCGTCAGAATCGTACAGCTTTCAGACTTTCACTACGATGGTCTGCGCTTATCAGAATCGATGCTGTCTGAGGCGATCGCTCGCACCAATCAGCTCAAGCCCGATTTAATTGTTCTAACTGGCGATTTTGTAACTACTAGTCCCAGTCCAATCCATAAATTGGCCAACCAACTCCAGACGCTCCAGAGCCGCTGTGGAGTCTATGCCATTTTGGGTAACCACGATTTGTACACGCCCGCGTCTCGTCAAGTTGTCACACAGGCGCTAGAGAAAATCTGCATTCCCGTTTTGTGGAACGCGATCGCTTATCCCTTTGGTTCCGATTTTCCTTTAGTAGGGCTAGCCGATTTTTGGTCAGGGGAATTTCATAAAAACTGCGTGCTGGGACAAATTGAGCCCGATAAACCTCGCCTAGTGCTCTCCCACAATCCAGACAGCGTGGTTTCCCTAAGTCACTACCGGGTCGATCTCCAACTGTCGGGACACACCCATGGCGGACAAGTTGTATTGCCGGGTTTGGGCAATGGGCCACTGCTAATGCGTCGTTTACGCCGGTTTTTTCCCGCCTGGCTGCGGGAACACCTGCCGTTTATGAGTGAAAAATGTAACCGCATTGTGCGCCATTGGGAATGGGCTCAGGGGCTACATTCAGTTGGAAAAACCTGGCTTTATGTGAATCGAGGACTAGGCACCTATCTGCCAGGGCGACTATTTTGTCCGCCAGAGCTTACAGTGCTAACGCTGGTACAGCGTCTTTAAATCTAGTCAAGTATCTGGCGCAAAAGCAGTCTGACCCTCAGCCTTGTCCTAATTATCCCTTCAGTTGCAATACAACCACTAAGCCAAGAACACAGTTCCCTTAGCGACTGGGTTTGGGGCCATTCGCTCACCAACAGATCACCCCTTCCGCGAGGTCCAGGACGGCGGTTCGTCCTGGTCGATGGGGTCTGGGGAAAGCGACATTTCCCCAGGCACCCCCTAACAACGAAGCCCCAACCGCCGTCTTACCCCAATCTTCGCCCTTTGAACTTTGGTCAGATTGCTTCCCGCACCTAGTATCGTTTGGATGATTGGCGCAGAAACAATCTGAGCACCTTTGGTCAGATTGCCTACCGCACCCAGTATCGCTGGAGTCGTTGACGCAAAAACAATCTGACTCGCAGCCTCATCCTAATCTCTCTTCGACTGCTATAAAGCTAAAATCTGCTTAAGCAAATCGCATTTGGCGAAGACTTTGGCGTAGCGGTAAAACTCGCGGCAGGCTGGTTGACACAGGCTGAATCTGTCGCACCGACCAGTTAAGCGAATTCCAGCGCTGCTCCAACCAGTCTTGACCATCAAAAATAACTGCTTCCTGCCCCCGGTTGTTGAGGCTGAACAAAACCCCGGATTGACTGCAAGATCCTGAAAAAAGGGCCTCGGTCCGATCTAAGCTGCACTGTCCATACACCTGATCAAATCGCAGCACTAGCTCACCTGCCTTGGTCTCATACTGAGCCCGCATATCTCTGAGATTAAATGTCAGGTTAGGGCATCTGGTGATATAGTCGCCCTCCATCACGCCAGACAGCAATCCATCCGCAAATTGATAATAAAACGCCAGTCTGACGACTTGAACTTTTGGGGCTTGCTTCAGACTTGAGGCAATCAGTACATTAGTGTTAGTCATCATGGGGGCAAACTAAAAAGCGTTGGACACAGAACATATGGCACCCGAACTTATAGCACCCAAACTCTGAAACTGCCCAGATGGCAAGGCATTGGTAATATGACTATCTAAGTCAATATCCTCTCAACTACCTTTGCTGGATGCGAATTAACTTGGTAAGCGACCCGTCATGTGATTTCATCCTACTTGCCTAGTCCCACAAAACTGTGATAGCTATGCCCATTCTTCACTCTTCCTTGATAAGAAAAGGGTAAAATCACTGAAATGCTGAAGTTTGCTTAATCTCTTAGTCTCTGAGAAATTCAGGATTGAGCCAATCTACCTAAGTAAATCTGACTACAGCATCTTTAGAGCCGGCAGGGTGTAGATATAGAATCCGCCGAACGGTTTGGAAAGGTTGCAAGTCTGATTGCCTCTATCTCAACAGCTCCAGCAATACTGGGTGCGTGGGCAATCTGACCAACGCTACAAGAGCCAAATTCTTGCTCTAAGCCAATAACCTTCACCTTCCCTAGAGCACAAATCTGCATATCCGCAGCGTCGCACCATAACCGATATGATGTTGGCTGGCAGGCGTGAGATAGTGACATGATGGCGATGATGACATGACGATGACGGTGACTCGATGACCACAGTTTGGGAGCTAGATTTTTATTCACGCCCAATCTTTGACGAGCGGGACAAAAAACGTTGGGAAGTGCTGATTTGCGAAGGCGTGCAGTCTGTCAATGACAAGCCTGAATCAGGATTCCGCTATAGCAAGTTCCTGAGCAGCACCGAGGTCAACTCGATTGAGCTGCAAAACGCGATCGCAGATGCCATCAAGCAAGCTCCCAATTCCCCCGATCGCATCCGCTATTTTCGCTATCCCATGCAAAATATGATTGCCCGGGCCTGCGAAGAAATGGGCATCCCCGCCAGACTAAGTCGCCGCACCTTTGCGCTACAAACCTGGTTAGACCAGCGCAGCCAGGATGTCTATCCTCAAGAGCCAGGCTATCGAAAAACCATCACTCCTAGAGTAAGCGCCCCGCCCCCCTCTCCTAAGCCGTTGCCCGATGCCTTAGTCGGGCAACAGTGGGCTGTCGTTACCCTAGAAGCCAGCGCCTTTGATGATATGGCCGAGTGGCAGATTGACTTTGGCGAAGGATTTTCTCTGCAAATGGCAGGACTAGAGCCGACCGCAAAAGTACCAGGGATTTTAATTTTTTCTAACCGAGCACTGCCGCTAGCGGCCTGGATGTCAGGACTGGAGCTGGCCGCAGTACAGGCAGATTTAGCCGCACGACAGCCTCAACTTTTGCTGGAAACAGGGGCGATCGACAGTTGGACGCTGGCTCTTTTAGCAACGGATAAACTCAAAACTGAAGCCCAAAATTTTGAAGCGGCAAAAGAAACGTCAAACCAAGTGCACTTTATTGCCGTGCAGAGCGATCCAGAATCAGAATCGTTTACCGGGTTTTGGCTGCTGAAGTCCCAGGCGTTTGGATAGAGGGCGCCGGCGCCAGGGATCTCAGCTATGTTGAGCGCGTTACATCTACCACGCTGCAGCGCCCCAAAACTTGTCAGGCCTCATCAGGGTCAATCCCCAACTCCCGCTTCTTGGAAGTCGGTCATGGCCTTTAACGGTTTAAACCGTCATAATATCTTTCTCTTTATCGGCTAGGGCTGAGTCTACCAAAGCGGAGTATTTATCGGTCAGTTTTTG
>JBCDFX010000380.1:0-4359 GCA_039177155.1 Cyanobacteria bacterium P01_H01_bin.119 | reverse complement strand
GGGGTAAGGTCAGTTTGTAGTAAAAATTACAAAACAACGTATTCTCTCTGCTTGATTGCAAATCGCTTGCCGGCTAGATTAGCAATGTGTAGCGGTTATATGTAGGGCAGTCCATAACGTAAAGCAATATAAACTTAGGTGACATTTGCGTTGTAAAGTCTAAGCCTGTCTAAGGAAGCGCCGCGCCATTTTTTTGTCCGTGATAAGCTCTTTAATGATTGGATGGGTCAATCTGATCGCGAAACTGTTGGGAGAGGAAAGTAATGCGGGATGCGGTGACCAGCTTGATTGGGACTTATGACACAACGGGTCGTTATCTCGATCGCAGTGCCCTTGAGTCTTTGAAAAGCTATTTTGATACCGGTATGGCGCGGATTAGCGTTGCTGAAATGATCAGTGCCAACGCTGCAGGCATGGTTAAAGAAGCTGGCAAAACCTTGTTCGAGCGAGTGCCTGAGCTGATTCGTCCGGGGGGTAATGCTTACACTACTCGGCGCTATGCGGCCTGTTTGCGAGATATGGACTACTATTTGCGCTATAGCAGCTATGCGCTGATTGCCGGAAATGAAGACGTTCTCGATGAACGGGTTCTGCAGGGCCTGCGGGAAACCTACAACTCTTTGGGTGTGCCTATTGGTCCTACGGTGGTGGGCATCCAAATTTTGAAAGACATGGTTAAGGCCATGGCGGCAGAGGCCGGAATTGAAGATACGGCTTTTCTAGATGAGCCGTTTGACTATATGACGCAGGGACTCAGCGAGGTCAGCATCTAAGTCATATCCGATTTGGAGGCTGGGGTTTTGGCAAAAGTCAGAAATTGGGATGGGAGATAGCGGGGAGTCTGGTTGGCTTCCCGCTTTTGCTGTGGCGATCGCTAGTCTGGTAAGGGCCAGTCCGGTCGGTGTAAAACGGCGGGCCAGATCGCGGGTAAGTCATCCAGAGAAAAGATATGACCTACAGCGTTGGCATTGATTTTGGCACGTCGGGAGCGCGGGCGATCGCTATCGATTCCCAGCAGTGTTTGGTTGCCCAAGCCCGCCAGCGCTATGCTGGTCCACTGGTTTCTGCTGATACCTGGCGGCTGGCGCTGCTAGCCCTAATCGATCAGCTTCCCCTTACCGTTCGACAACAGACCGAGGCGATCGCGATTAACGGCACGTCTTCAACGGTGCTGCTGTGCGATCGTGAGGGTAGCCCTCTGGGAGATGCGCTGCTGTACAACGACAGCCGAGGGCAAGATTTGGTTAATACCGTCAGCGCGATCGCCCCGGCAGGCAGTCCAACCCTTAGCGCCACCTCCACATTGACCAAACTGCTGTGGTGGTGCGGCGGAGCTTGGCATCCCCCTGCCAACGCAGCTTATTTAATGCATCAAGCAGACTGGCTGGGCTGGCTACTGCATCACCAACTCGGCATTAGCGACTATCACAACGCCTTAAAGTTGGGATACGACGTAGGCGCGCTGCAGTACCCTGACTGGCTAACGGAACTGGGTATTGCCCCTCTGCTGCCCCGGGTGGTGGCACCAGGGAGCGCGATCGCGCCAATTGCGCCGGCGATCGCCCAGCGATTTCAGCTGCCCCCCACCTGTCAGGTCTGCGCTGGCACCACCGATAGCATTGCCGCTTTTTTGGCCAGCGGTGCCCAGCAGCCCGGCGACGGCGTCACCTCTTTAGGCTCTACCCTGGTGATTAAGCTGCTTAGCGAAGTGCGGGTGGACGACAGCGCCAGCGGCGTTTACAGCCATCGTCTAGGCAATCTGTGGCTAGTGGGGGGCGCGTCCAATACAGGGGGCGCAGTGCTTAAGCACTATTTTTCAGATCAGCAACTGGCGGCGCTAAGCCAGCAAATTAACAGCGATCGCCCCGCCCATCTTGACTACTATCCGCTGCTGTCACCGGGAGAGCGATTTCCCATTAACGACCCCCAACTGCAGCCCCGTCTGACTCGCCCTAGCGATGATGTGCAATTTCTTCAGGGCATGCTGGAGGGAATCGCTAGAATCGAAGCCTTGGGGTATCAGCGGCTTAGAGCGCTGGGGGCGTCACCGCTGCAACAGGTCTACACTGCCGGCGGCGGCGGCAAAAACTTAGTTTGGCAAGCCATTCGGCAGCGGCAGCTTGGAACCACTGTGCAGGCCGCCCAACAGCCAGAAGCCGCCTATGGAAGCGCGCTCCTAGCTCAATCTACCTCCCCAGGCTGATCGGCCTGTCCGAGCAGTCGAAGCAACGATAAGGAACGATTAGGACGAGGCTGCGACTCAATAAAGATAGCCATGCCAGAAAAGATAGCCATGCCGAATGAAATTGCCTAGAGACTATAGGCTGTCATCATTTAGACGTCAAAGCCTTTAGAAATACCTATTACAGCCCCTAGCCGATAGGAATGGTCAGGCGTATTACGGCTTGTCCTATAGGTTTCTAAAATTAATTGATGACATGCTCTAAGGGGACAAGAGAAGGAATAATCCTTAGTGAAGGTTTGGATGTGAGGCGTTGTGAAGTATTTTTTTCTATCCGATGGCTGGAGAGTAGGTCGGGTTTGGGAATTTGGCGGGCTTTGGGATCAAATTGCCTGGAAGCGTAAACCTCATATCCAGCGCCTGCCTCTAGGAATTCAAGAAAATGATCAGTCCCTTTGGCTTTACGAAGTAGAGGACGCCGTTTTAATGGTGGAGGTCAAACCCGAAGACGTGATCAACCAGCCCATTGGTCAGGTCGTGCTTAAGCGACTGATTACTGCAGAGCAGGTTATACAAAGACTGTGTCAAACAGAATCCATCACCCCTAAAGCTTAAGCCCCCAATCAGCAGCATATCTCCACTGGGAATAAACTCCATCGGGGAGATGAGCGTTGCTATCAATCACGTCTATAGGAACAATAAATCATTCGTGAAAAATCCCTTTAGCAGCCCTTGACGACTATCGCCACTCCTGCATTACGTTGTGCAAGCGAACCGGATTTAGACATCGATGCTAGGATTGCCACAGAAGAATCAAGAAAGAACAAGACAGTAAGGATGTAACGTTACATGCAAGAAATAGACAAGTCGATTTCCTTTGATGGTAGGGATATTCGACTTAAAGCGGGGCTATTTGCCCCCCAGGCGGGCGGGTCAGTATTGGTTGAATCGGGTGACACGGCAGTCTTAGTCACCGCAACCCGCTCCTCAGGCCGAGAAGGCATCGACTTTCTACCCCTTTTAGTGGACTACGAAGAGCGACTTTATGCAGCGGGCCGTATTCCCGGAGGCTTTCTGCGTCGAGAAGGGCGTCCCCCAGAGCGGGCCACATTGACCAGCCGATTGATCGATCGCCCCATGCGCCCTCTCTTTCCTCAGTGGCTGCGGGACGATATTCAAATTGTGGCAACGACCCTGTCTATGGATGAACAGGTGCCACCGGATGTGCTCGCGGCAACGGGTGCCTCGGTAGCCGTGCTGCTGGCTCAGATTCCGTTCAATGGCCCGATGGCGGCGGTGCGCGTGGGGCTTGTGGGTGACGACTTTGTGATCAACCCGACCTACAGCGAAATCGAGAATGGCGACTTAGACTTAGTGGTGGCAGGATCACCAGATGGCGTCATTATGGTAGAAGCCGGCGCCAATCAGCTTCCCGAACAAGACGTGATTGAAGCGATTGACTTTGGCTATGAAGTGGTGCGGGATTTGATCAAAGCTCAGGAAGAACTGCTCTCTGAGCTGGGCATTGAGCGGGTAAGCGAAACTGAGCCAGAGACCGATCCTACCCTAAGCGACTTTATCAGTAAGAAAGCTACGGATGATATTAAGCAGGTACTCACTCAGTTCGAGCTATCTAAAGCTGAACGAGACGAAAAGCTAGATGTTATCAAAGACGCGATCGCTACTGAAATTGAAGGACTGGCAGAAGATAACTCCGTGCGCGCCGCCGTCGCAGCAAACGGTAAAGCCCTGGGTAAAACCTTCAAAAGCTTGACCAAAAAGCTAATGCGCCAGCAAATCGTCAAGGATGGCGTGCGGGTAGACGGTCGTAAACTTGACGAAGTCCGCCCCATTTCCTGTCGGGTCGGACTGCTGCCCTCTCGGGTACACGGCAGTGGCCTGTTCAACCGGGGGCTGACTCAGGTTATGTCGATTGTGACTTTGGGAACTCCCGGTGATGCCCAGATGATGGATGATCTGCATCCTGATGACGAAAAGCGCTATCTGCACCACTACAACTTTCCACCATTCTCTGTTGGAGAAACCCGCCCAATGCGATCGCCCGGTCGCCGCGAAATTGGTCACGGGGCTTTGGCAGAGCGGGCGCTAGTGCCTGTGCTGCCGCCAAAAGATAATTTTCCCTATGTGATCCGAGTGGTATCGGAAGTGCTCTCCTC
>JBCDFX010000379.1:0-4361 GCA_039177155.1 Cyanobacteria bacterium P01_H01_bin.119 | reverse complement strand
CTGTACTGGCATTTCGTCGATGTCGTGTGGATTGTGCTGTTTTTGATGCTGTATATCCTTTAGGGCAAGATCCTTTCAGAGGGGACTGAGACCAAATCCTGTTGGGATACCTCCGTTTCTGGAGGGCGCATGGCCATACGCCCTTACAGATTTCCTAAATTGATTCGGGGGAACCGATTTCGGATTCAGTAATATTCCCTTAGGGGCTTCTGTCCTCTTCGAAGGTGAATATACATTTGCCTGGATGTTGAGCCTGGTAGCCTGCAGTGACGCGCCGCCAAAAACGCTGAGCCGCGAGGCTTCCTATCATGGGTTTGATTTGCCAGTTGCCGCTAAAACGGTCAAAAAGCTGGTGGGCTGCCGCCTGACCCATGCCCCGTCGCCGATATTTTCTCAAAATAAAAAACTCTGCCACCTGCCACAGTGCCTTATCCGCTGGTAGGGCTAAGTTTCTGATGAGTGCAAATCCGGCTAGGGCGTTTTCTGTATGAATGAGAAACGGAAAGCGGCCTGGTTCTGACCAATAAAAATCTAGATAAGGATAGTGGAATAAACCCTGCTGGTTGACACTTCTGCCGCTGAATTCACTCTCATCGTGCAGGTAGAGTTGCAGAAGATGTTGCAAAACTAATTTATCTGACATCTGAGCTAGAACAATTTCGGCTCTCATAGGGCGATCTGCGGCTTGGTAAAAGGCTAAATATTTTGAGTGTGACCGGTCAGAACTCCGCAAATCAACTCGTGTGTCAGCGCAGGTTATATAGCTTTGGTCAGATTGCTCACCGCGCTGGATATGGCTGGAGTCGTTGGTGCAGGAGCAATTTGACTTGCAACCCTGCCCGCACCTTTTGACAAATTGCCATACCTGCACGGCTAGGGTTTACCACAAGCGCTCCAAAAGCCCTGAGATCTTTTTCAAGTTTGGGTAGAATCCCGCAAATTCCCGACTTTGTTAGAAAAAGTGTTTGGTTCCGGTGCGAATGCGCTTTAATGGGCCGTGTTTCGAGCGTTAATCTGAGTTCCTGGCTACGATGCAAAAGTCCTATCGGTCTTCAGCCGCCAAACGGAATCGTCCTTCGCGTAAACAGCGACGACGGCGGATTAGTCTCTGGCGATTGGGCCGATTTATCGTAGGCTGCGTGCTGCTAGCGGCGATCGCCAGCTCCGTTTTTAACGGGTTTAGCCAGCCTCAATCGGAAATTAGTGGCGATCGCCAGTCTTCTGCTCAGAGCGAAGCTGCGGTAGATGCCAAACTAAGCAACACCCTGCGCCAGGATGAGCTGGGCGAAAAAGTTACCGAGCTGGTTGACTCTAACGGTCGTCCTCGCCTGGATCCCCTGCCCCCTGCCGAGGAAGTGTGGGAATGTCAGGTAGTCGTGGTCGGCGGCTCCCTAGGCGGTATTGCTGCGGCAGGTCACGCCATGGCCACCGGGGCACAAACCTGCTTAATTGAGCTGACGCCCTGGCTGGGAGGGCAAGTTAGCTCTCAAGGGGTGCCCGCTTTAGATGAATCGGGAGCAATGCAGGCGCGGCAAAATTTCTCGGCTAGCTGGCGCGCCTTTAAAGACTTAGTGGCCCAGCAGCCCGTGGCGGTTCCCCCTTGGACGGGGCTAGAGTCTCCCCAGCAGTCGGCAGATCTCAATAGCTGCTGGGTCAGCGGCCTGTGCTTTTTGCCTCGGGCCGGGGCCGCCGCTGCCCAGCAGTGGCTCCAGGCCGCCTCCAACCGAGCGCCCAACAGCCGCTGGGGCACCTCCATCGCCTTTAAGGGGGCGTCCTTTGATGCCTCTGGCAGGCAGATTGACGCCATCTACGCCGTCAAGCGGGTTCCCAAGGACGACCGTTATTTGCCCAAAGGCCGGCTATCCCAGGAGCTAGTGAGCTGGTATTCCTGGTCTAGCGATGACACTTACGATAAAGTGCCCATTCGGCTCCAGCCCCTGCCGGGCCAGTCGATGATTGTGATCGATGCAACCGATACGGGGGAACTGGTCGGCTGGGCCAATATTCCCCACCGTACGGGATCAGAGCCGAAGTCTCTAACGGGAGAATTTAACGCTCCCGATCAAGCCAACCCAGACTGCAACCAGGCTTACACCTTTCCCTTTGTGATGGCAATCCTCGACGATCGCGGCGAAAGCCACAGCATTTTGCAGCAGGTGGAGCCTGGGTTCTCCCGAGAAGAGCACCGCAGTCGGTTTGATTTGGAAGGATTTCCGATGTTTCACGGCGGCAGTTTATTTAACTACCGCCGCATCTTAAGCACCACCGGCAGCGATTCCCGCCGGGGTAAAACTGCTCCTGGAGATTTATCCATCATCAACTGGAACCGGGGCAATGACTGGGTCTTTATGGACCCGCCGTTAATCCTGACCGAAGATAAAATTGTCGCCTCCGGGCAGCGGCAAAATTGGCTGGGAGGACTCTCTTTAGAGTCTTTGAAAGAGGGGGAGAACCACGCGCTGCTATTTGCTGAATGGCTGATTGAAACTCAGTCTCAGCCGGGGCTGCCGCTGACTTATCTGGCCGGTGCGGGTTCGCCGCTAGCAACACGATCGGGGCTGAGTATGTATCCCTATATTCGGGAGGGCCGGCGCATTTTGGGGCGCTCGGCCTACGGACAGGAAACCTTTATGATTCTGGAGTCCGATATCCGCACCGATCTCTCCAAAGGCCGCGACTTTAGCCCCACAGTGGTGGCATTGGCCCACTACGATGTGGATATCCACGGCTGTCGCTACCGCAATTCAGAAATTACTGGCGAAGCTGCCGCTGCCAGTGTTAAAGAATATGTGGTGCGTCCGCTGCAAATTCCCATTGAGGCGCTGATTCCCATTGGCGTTGATAATTTGCTAATCGGCGGTAAGGGAATTGCGGTTAGTCATATTGCCAATGCGATGACGCGGCTACACTACGCTGAATGGAGCATTGGCGCAGCCGCTGGGGCGACGGCGGGCTGGACCTTAAACCAAGATGTGTCTGGTTTGATGCTGCCGGATATTGTGCCAACGGAGCGGTTTATGCCGTTAAATGAATATCTAATGTCTCAAGGGCTGCGGTTTACCTGGTAAGGGCACTGTGGTTGGCAATTATGACTAAGCCCCGATTGAGGTTGCAATGGGCCGTTGGGCTATTGGGCGTGGTGCTGGCTGCGCTGATTGCGGGCTGCCAACTTCCTCAGATTAGCGCTGAAGAGCGGCTGTTCTTGCCGGTGTCTGTAGACTTTATTGGGGCCTACACCCTGCCTAAACAGGATTTTGAGGGCACCCCGGTGGGCGGTATTTCGGCGATCGCCTACGATACCCAGCGCGATCGCCTCTATGCCCTCTCCGACGATGGTGGCAGGCAGGCTCCGCCCCGTTTTTATACGTTTAGACTAAATGGATTACCTGCCCAGCTAGAGAGCGTCACGGTTGAATCTGTCACCTTTCTAACCGATGGAGACGGCGCGAGTTTTGCCACCGATAGTCTTGACTTAGAAGGGATGGCCCTCTCTCCCCGCAACACGCTGGTGATCGCCAGCGAAGGGGTGGCCGCTAGCGGTGCTCCCCCCCGCCTGCTGGAGTTTGACCGAGAGACGGGGCAGCTCCTGAGCGAATTTCGTATTCCCAATCGCTATCTGCCTCGTGATGACCCGGCTACCGATGACACGCCGTCTGGCGTTCAGAGTAATTTAGGCTTTGAGTCCCTAACCACCAGCGGCTCACCCAGTCGCAGCACCTGGGTAGAACCCTTTCGGCTTTTTATGGCTACAGAAGGGCCGCTGCTGCAAGATTTGGATGATGATTTAGCGATCGCGCCCAAAAATCGCCTGCTTCACTACTTGATTGGTGAAAATCAATCCACGCTGATTTCAGAACACGTTTATCCCCTAGATTTGGCCCCTACCGGAGCGCTGGTCAACGGCCTATCCGAAATACTAACCATTGATCGAGGCGGTCACTTTTTGGCCTTAGAGCGCGCCTTTGGTCTCAAAGGGTTTGCCATCAAGCTTTATCAAATTGCCACCGGCGGCGCTACCGATACCTCCACCGTAACGACCCTAAAAGGCGAGCTAAACGGCATCGTCCCCATTCGCAAGCGGCTTGTGCTGGACTTAAGCGAGCTGGACATTCCCCTCGACAACCTAGAGTCCATGACCCTGGGCCAACCCACCCAAGACGGTGCTCAGAGCCTGCTGCTGGTTAGCGACGATAACTTTGATCCAGACCAGGCGACCCAATTTTTAAGCTTCAGACTGCGAGGGACGTCTTAAACGCATCCTATTCGGGGACTGGAGTTTTTAGCCAACAGCAGGGATCTCAGGAGGATTGATAGGGGATCGATGGGGGAGCAATCTCGGTGGAATCAAAGGATAGCTATTG
>JBCDFX010000378.1:0-4396 GCA_039177155.1 Cyanobacteria bacterium P01_H01_bin.119 | reverse complement strand
GCTCTGGTTCGGGCTCTGGCTCCGGTTCCTGTTCGGGCTCTGGCTCCGGTTGGGGCTCCGGTTCAGGCTCTGGCTGAGGCTCCGGTTCTGGCTCTGGTTCCGGTTGAGGTTCTGGCTCCGGCTCAGGTTCGGGTTCTGGCTGAGGCTCTGGTTCGCTTGACTCAACAGTAATAAAGTCGTCGCTGGTGATTGTGCTGCTATCTACATTTTTTAAGATGGCAAGTTTTTCGCCCGTTTCATCATTTGTAATAACGGTGTCGTTTGACTCAGTGCCTGTGCCCTGAGTGATTTTGAGGACTGCATAGGTGAGTTTGTCGGCTAAGCCAATTAGATCTTCTCCGTTGCGGAAGTCTCGGATTGTATCAGTGCCTTCTCCATCAGCAAGCACAAAAGTGTCTCGTCCACGGTTGCCGGAGAAATTGTCACCCACTAGGTAGTCGTTGCCTTCTCCTCCTCGAATGATGTCATCTCCTGCATCTCCCCAAATTTGGTCGTCTCCGGCCTCACCAAAGATTGTGTCATTGCCGCCTTTGCCGCCGATGCGATCGCGGCCATCACCGCCAAAGATAAGGTCGTCGCCCCCTTCGATTCCGCCATGAAAGCGGCTGTTGCGATCGCCGCGCAGAACATCATCTCCGCCTAAGCCAGAGATAACATCATCTCCCAGTTCCCCTGCGATTAGGTCTGGGGCTGCGCCGCCTATCAGCTCGTCATTGCCTGATTGACCGAGCAACGGCTCAGCATTATCCGCAGGAGATTGAAGGATGCCCTGACTCATCAGCGATTGAGCCACAAAGGTTTCTTCCCACGCGGTTAAAGCAGTCTCTGGATTTGCCGTAAGCTTTTCAAGCTCAGTAGGCTGGGATGCGCCACTGGGGCTAAACGCGCCAGAAGCATCCTGGGGCATTGGACTATTAGACGGATTGGAGTCTTCGGGAAACAAAACCATACCTCCGATGTTCAAATGAGTAGATATAAGGGGAATAGATGCAAAACACAGCACCGCAAACGGTGAACCGACAGGTAGCCTGTAGCTCTGGTGCGTAGCTGGATAAATTTTTAAAAGTTATTAGGACGCGATCGCCTAATTCCCGCCGCCGCGTTCGTCGGCAGCAGCTGTGACACTCAGGAATTAACGAGCATCAGTGTAGGCGCTGTCAGGATCACAGGTCTGTGAGAAAAGAGAGTGAGATAATAATCTGCGATTGCACCATCAAGCAGGCATTTTGAATGAAGGGGTGGAGACCTTACCGGCGGTGGATTTTAGCTGGGCTGGCCGCTATTATTTGCGGTTTGCTCCAGGTTGAGGGTTGCTATTCGTCGTCGTTAGCCCAGGGAGATTTGTCTACTGCTGCTGTAGATGATTGGGCCAGTTATCCGGCGATGCAGTCCGTCCCAGCGCACTATTTGCCCACAGCCCAGTGGGTGGGGCGATTAATCTTACCGGATCAAACCGCAGCGACGGCAGATCCTAAAGACTGGGTTTGGATGGAGATTTTTAATAGCCCCGATTCGACGCTGATCGGGCAGCGAGTGAAGCTGCAGTGGCAAGACAGTGCTGAGATTCAGACCTATCTCGATCTGGTCACTCGCAGCATTGAGTTTACTGAGGACACCCTCGAAAGTATGGCCCTAGGCCGTATTCATCCCACCCGGCTAAATGGCTGGGCACAGGTTGGGCCGCTGCAGTCCCTCGCTGGAACCCGCCCCCAAGACGACATGATTGTGGCGCTACCTCAAGCGACGGTTAGCTCAGATGGGCAGACGGTAACCATCAACGATATTCCAATCCAGGTTCCAGAGCGATTTTATGGCTTAGTCAAAATTTTAGGGCCGGATAATCGCCGTCCCCCAGCGGCGACCTGCCCCGATCGTCCCTGTGAGAGCGACTATCTGCGGGTGCAGCACTATGATCTGACAAGTCAGGGCTTTGACGGCGCGATAGAAACGGTTTACATTCCCCAGGTGCCGGCTGACTCAAACGGCATTTTTCAGTCTACGTCTCAAGGGTTGGCCCAGTCGCCGGCTGGCGAAGCGGGATGGTATCTCTACGGGGCTCAGAACAACGAGGGAATGTTTGTGGTGCGGGCGATCGCGCCGCGACGGTTATTTCAACTGCAGCCCCACACCACGGTCATCGATCAGGCCGAAGCGCTTAATTACATTAACTTCGTCAACTGGCGCAATACTCCTGCCCAAAAAGGCACACTCCAGTCGGTATTGCTTGCCCCAAATCAAGGCCAAAATTCGGACCCAGATTTAGACTCAGATTTGGACCCAGAGCTGGTCCAAGCGCCTGCGACTTGGCAAGAGGGCGATCGCGCCCTGGTTGTGCATCTATTTGGCGGTATCGGCGGCGAGCAGGCAGAAAGCCGCTTAATCATCGGAACCACCAGCGGTCACTACGCCTACGGCATGGGCGAAGTGATACGCGATCCGTTTACCCAAACCCTGCGCCTGCAGATTATTTACGATCAGATCTATGCTCACAATCCCTTGGGCATCGTATCGGGCCGAGGGCTGTGGGCCGAGTTCGCCGGCAACTTACGGCGGGGCTGGCTGGGGATACGCCCCATGTCTGATGTGCTGATTAGGCTGCCGGTTCTAGATCGGGATTATCAGCTTGGGGCGGTGGATTTAACCCCGTTTACGGCCTTTCAGCGCCAGCTTGCGGTGATGATGGCGCGCTATCGCACCGGAGACGGCAGCGGGGCCGCCATCGTAACGCCGGCCCAGTCCTGCGTGCAAGACTCCAACCAGGCTCTATATGAAACAATTGAAGTCATTAAAACCCAGGTTGGCAGCGATCCAACCGTGCAGCAATGGCTTGCAGCGCATCCTGAGGATTCAGACACCCTGAGTTTTCAGCAACTGGTCGCCTTGGGAGATACCATCGAGCAAACTTTAATTCCGTTGGGCATTGCCCGACCCGATTGGCAAGCAAATGCAGATGTGCTGGCCGGCATTCAGACCGACCGCCGCCTGAACAACTTTAGTAATCTGGGCAACGGCCTACTGAGCTGGCGCACCGTCATGCCGCGAGTCGCCTACGACGATATTGCATCAATTTTTCTCAATCAGGGGGCTGAACTCTGGTTTCTGCGCACCAACCAGATTGGCGGACAAAACCCGACCATCACGCCCCTTGCCCCAACCGAACTCTTCGGCGACTATGTGGTGATTCCAACGCTGTTCTCCCGGCTGATTGAAGCCTCAAGAAAACCCAACTGGACTGATTTAGGGGCGATCGCTTTGGGCCTGCTTTTCATTTGGATTGCTCTGCGTTTAGGTGATTTGGGGGGCAATCTGGGGAGTAATTTGGGGGGCGATCGCAGCCGCAGCCCCCTTTCCCCAAAACGATTTGGCCTGCGAGCCGTGGGGGCCTTGCTGACCCCGGCGCTGATACAGGAGCTGATTTTTCGGGTGCTGGTTTTGCCCCACCCCACCGAAGGCGTCTTGCCCCTTAAAACGCTGTTTTGGGCGCTGGGCAGCTTAGCCATCTTTGTCGCCTACCGGCTTTGGACAGCCCCTATCCGCCTGAGCGCCGAGCGACGCCCCCCCTGGCAGCGCAGCTATTTTTATATTTCGCTGGGCGCGATTACTACTCTGATTTATCTCACCAGCGGTTCCCTTTGGGCCACTGCCGGCGTTCACTGGAGCGCTTGGATTATGCAAAATAGGCCGTCAGTTCGCCAAATCAAACATCAGCTCCAGCGATCGCACTGATATTTCCTCGAAGTGCCCGGTCATCCATGCGGCTGGGGCCACCGTAGGGCCGCTCACAGCACACAAACGAAAGCGTTAAGCAGAAAAACAGCCAAGTTCCAAGGGTGCGAGTCGGTTGCATAGGAGTCGTGCTCAACGTCAAAACGGGGGCATTGATTGACGTCTTTATACTCCTGCAGGATGCCGCTTCTCTGGGTGACGCGATCGCCCCGCCAGCGGTGATTTTTCCGCCTATCCCTGGTGACCAAAACTAGGACCACAGGGTGATACCTATAAGCGATCGCCAGTGACCCCCCAAACGCCAAACCATGATGCAATCCCATCCGTTCATATGACTTAAATCACAGCCGTCGTTTTAGTCAGATTATGCGCTTCACCCAGTGCCGCTGGAGCCAGTAGCGCAAAAGCAATCTGACTCGCAGCCTTGTCCTAATCGTCTCCTCGACTGCCCTACCTCCCCCTCTCCCTACCTCCCTATCTCCCGATTCCCCCGTTCGGCTGAGGCTTCGACGGTGAGCTCAGCCGAACCGCTCACGTCGAAGCCCTCATCCCTAACCTCCCCTTACCCCTCTACACTAAAATTGACCCATCCCCATCCACTACCCCGCCAATCCAGCAATGACTGCAACCGTCCCTACCCTCTCCAGCCAGTACGATCCCACCCAAACTG
>JBCDFX010000377.1:0-4396 GCA_039177155.1 Cyanobacteria bacterium P01_H01_bin.119 | reverse complement strand
GGTGCAGCCAGGGGTGACCATTGGCAACCAGGTTTGTATTCATCCCAACGTCACGATTTACCCAGATGCGGTGATCGGCGATCGCAGCGTGCTCCACGCCAACTGCGTGATTCAAGAGCGTAGCCAAATCGGTGCGGACTGCGTGATTCATGCCGGAGCCATTGTGGGTTCGGAAGGCTTTGGCTTTGTGCCCACTGCCCAGGGCATGGTGAAAATGCACCAGTCCGGTAATGTCGTGCTCGAAGACAATGTAGAGGTGGGGTGTAATTCCACCATCGATCGCCCCGCCACCGGAGAAACTCGCATTGGCCGCAACACCAAGCTGGACAACCTGGTGCAGATTGGTCACGGCTGTCGGGTGGGCCAAAGCACGGCGATATCCGCTCAAGTTGGCTTAGCAGGGCGAGTTGTGGTCGGCAATGGCGTTCTACTGGCCGGACAGGTGGGCATTAGTAATGATGTGTCTATCGGGGATGGTGCGATCGCCACTGCCCAAGCCGGACTGCACCGAGATGTAGGGCCAAAAGAGATCGTCTCAGGCACCCCCGCCATACCCAATAAAGTGTGGCTCAAAGTTTCCGCTATCTATAACCGCCTACCGGAACTATACCAAACCGTACGCTTGCTCAAACGCCAGATAAAGTAAGCTCTCTAACCTATCATTTGCTCTCCCAGTCGCTTGATGATTTGAAGCACCGAATGCAGCACGTTTCTCCCAGGCAGGAACAGCAATACCTCTGAAATGCCATAGCGCAGTTCGGGGTGTTGAGTCAGCAAGCAATCCGGCGCATTGGATAGGGTGAGCCCCTTCATTTCCTGCAGCTCTGGTAGAGATAGGCTGCTGATAGCAACTTGCTTAACCATCAGATGTCATCGAGGGCAGGTTTCATTAAGGGATAAGCTGAGCTGAGACTAATGAACAGTCTTATTCGTGGCGCTGCCGTCTATCAGACTGAGGTAAGGGACGCCAGAGCGTCGGGGATGGTCGCTGTCGGCGCTTCAAACTGACCCGTGGCGACAAATTCTAGTCGCAGCTTTAACCAGTTAATAAATTGTGCATTTGTCGAAATAATGGCTGCCGAGGGCTGGGGACAGGCTGCCTTCAGCGCTTCCATTTCAGGCGATTCTAAAAAGGCCGGCTGCTTAACCAACCAAAAATCTTTTTCCTTTTCTTTTTCTTGGTAGTATCGGATGCGCTCTTTTAGCACCTCTTCCAAGGGTTCTTCCTCAAGCAAAAACTTTTGGCTTCCTACAACGTAGTAATAGGTTTGCATAACGCAGCAATTCGTTGCAACACAGTACCCTAATCCTACTCTAAAACTCAACTCGGCTGACGGGAACCTTGCGGGCCGGCGTATCAATAGGCGGTGGCGGCACGTCATCATCGTCCTCAGACGAATCCTCCTCCGCTGCTTCAGCGTAGGACTGCTCGACCGAGCCATCGGCACCGTTGATTACGGCACCCAGCAGTTCAATATCTTCAGACTCTTCAAGCTGCTCCAGCATCGCCGACAGAATAGATTTCTCGGTTACTCCAGGGCGGGTCACAAGCAGCATGCCATCGGTAAGGGGCTCAATCAGCTTGGCATCGTTATTTGACCCCAAGGGAGAACCGTCGATCACAACCATGTCAAAACGAACCCGGGCATCGTCGATTAGGCGCTGCATTTCGCTGGACTCCAGCAATAGAGCTGACTGACGCTGAGGGCCAGGGCTGGGACATAGGTAAAGATTTTCAATTTCTGGCACCAGTTGAATCGGCTCTGCTAGCTTTCCACCGTAGTGTCGCAGCGGTTCGACTGTGATGTTGCGATCGAGCTCAATTCCCAACCAGCTTGCTCTCGACGGCGATCGCAAATCGGCTTCAAGTAAGAGGGTCCGGCGACCTGCGCGGGCGGATGCGATCGCCAAATTATAAGCCGTTACAGTTTTGCCTTCCCGAGGTTTTGTGCTGGTAATCAGCACAACCCGAGGCGACTGCCCTTCTTCCAGTACACCGCTCTGGGCCAGGCGAATATTGCTGCGAAGCTGTTCATAGCTCTCTTCAAAAGGCATATTTGGCTGCAGCAGCAGGGGCGGCACGCGAGGGGAGCGGGTCTTGATTTCTGGAATAACGCCGAGCGTCGAGACCTCCAAATCTCGCAGAATAGAGGTTAGCTCCTCCGAAGTGCGAGCAGTACTGTCTAGGAGATCCAGCAGGAAAACGATAATGGCCCCTGCCACTACGCCCAGTGCTGCCCCAGCCCCCAAAACAACAAAAGGATTAGGAACCTGCCGGGGAGCAGGCTTGACCTCCGGTGGGCGAGACACGGTTAAGCTGCTGACGGTTTCAGCCTCAGCCGACTCAGCATCAATGCGCCGGGCCTGTAGCTGATCGAATAGCGCTTTCTTTAATCCGACCTGCTGGGCAAGCCGCTCACGCTGGAGCTGTTTATTAGGCAAGTTAGCATACTGCTGACGGAGCTCATCTTGGGTACGAGCTAGGGTCTGCTGCTGCTGCGTCAGCGTGTCCCTTTGGGTCTGTAAGCCAATCAGCTGGTTAGCCAAGGCCGCTCTAGCGGGGTCAAGGTTACTATCTTGGCGCACCGCATTACCGCTGGGCAGGGCCACTGTGTCCCCACCGCCTCCAATTACTTCACTGGCTCGCTGACTTAGCAACTGCTCAAATCCCACCAGGTCCTCTCGCAGCTCAATCATAGTGGGGTGAGCATCTCGTAGCTCAAAGGATAGAAGCTCGATTTGGGTTTCAACCTCGTAAATCTGCGATCGCAGATTGGCAATAATGGGATCTGCGCTGAGGGCAGAGGAGGCGTAGGCTTCGTCAGCGGTTAACCCCAAGCGGCCTTCTAGGCTGCGAATTTGGGCATCAATGCCTTCCAGCGTAATCTCATTTTGGCGCTGCTGATTTTGGCTGCCCGAAATTGCGTTGAGTAAGCTACCGTCTAAGGCGTTTTGTATCGCAGGTCCTTCAATCCGGTCGTATTGCTCTAGGGTTTGCTCAGCCGTTCGCAAATCGGCCTCAACCGGCACCAGTCTCTCATTGAGGGCTTCTACAATTGCCCTTAGACGGGCCTGATTATTGAAGCGGCTAAATTCTACCATTCCCTCAAACATCAGGCCCAGGGTTTGTTCAGCGGTTTCTGGATCTTCCAACACCAGACGAACGGCTACCCGCTGCCCGCCGTCGTCGCCGATGCTGATGGTTGTGTTGTCTTTAATATCTTGCGATGTTAGGGCAATTCCCTCTTCCTCTAACCGCTGCACTACCTGATCGAGCAAAATATCCGACAGCAGGAAATCTTCTGTAATAACGCCCTGTCCCTGCTCCTGAATGGCGGTTCCCGTTTGAGTGATAACCACCAGTGGATCGTTCTGAACTAGCAGGCCATCCGCTTGGTAAAGCTGCTCCGGAGGCGGCTGCAGTGCAACCACACCCGAAGCCCCAAAGACCGCTAATACCGAGGCTAGTCCAGCCCACTTATATCGGCCTACGGCGATTACATAACGTTTAACGAGTGCAGTAACCATAACCCTATCTCATGCAAGATGATGTAGTACCCATAATAGACGGACTTCCCTGATTGCAAAAATAACGGCTTGTCGCTGAATAAACAGAATAGCGAGTCAGTAGAGCATTGTCTTTGACGAAGGTCTCTTAGACCTATTTTTTTAGACCTAAGTTATTAACCCATAGAGTTCTGCTATGGATTAAACAAATCATCAGCAGAATCAGTCAGAGTGTCAAAGAACAGCAAGAATCCTAAAATATCCCGGAAAGGCTGGGTAAAGGTATTTAAGGCATAAGTTATCCGGGTCAGCAAATTACGATTGGCAATCAGCACGTCGTTATTTTGCAGCGGCGGATTCTGAGATAAGTCGCCCTCCAGGGCGGCAAACATATCAAATCGCATGGTAACTGCCCGGCCTTCCTCAGGATCAAAGCGCACCAAGGCAATCTGCCGAAAGTTTGCTCTATCTGGGCTAACGCCGGTAGCGGTTACCGCATCTAGTAGGCGGCTTCCGTTGGGCAACTGAACGGTACCAAAGTTAGTGTTAAGGCCACCCCCAGCCGTATAGTTCAGGGCGCGAATAGTGATAGATTCTTGGGCTAGGGTTGAGCGGGAGACTAAAAAACGGTCGTATTCGTCCAGCTCTGCCAAATCCAGCCGAGGAATAAACATCACATCGCCGTCTTCTAACCGCAAATCGGGAATGGCATCTCCCTCGGCTAGAGGGGTAAATAAATCGACTTCTGTTTCAATCATTTGACCGCTCGGCAAGCGGCGACTAATCCGAACCGCTCGCAAATCTGCCAGTCCGGTTGAGCCACCAGAGGCCAACAGCGCCGTAGAGACCTGGGGAGCCGGCAAAGGATAGAAGCCGGGGCGCACCACCT
>JBCDFX010000376.1:0-4424 GCA_039177155.1 Cyanobacteria bacterium P01_H01_bin.119 | reverse complement strand
GGCTTTTTCAACTTCGTCTAGCAGCACAATAGAGTAGGGATGGCGACGGATGGCTTCTGAGAGCTGTCCTCCTTCTTCATAACCGACATAGCCGGGGGGAGCCCCAACCAGCCGGGCAACGGCGTGCTTTTCCATATATTCCGACATGTCGATCCGCACCAGGGCAGTTTCGGTGTCAAACAGAAATTCTGCCAAAGCGCGGGCAAGTTCGGTTTTGCCGACTCCCGTTGGCCCCATAAACAAAAAAGATCCAATGGGGCGACCGGGATCTTTCATGCCGGCGCGAGCACGGCGAATGGCAGCAGAGACAGCAGCGATCGCTTCATTTTGTCCAATTACGCGCTGGTGCAGGTGAGCTTCAAGCTGGAGGAGCTTTTGGCGCTCGGACTCCATTAGCCGGTTAACGGGGATACCCGTCCACTTGGCCACAATTTCGGCAATGTCAGATTCAATCACCTGCTCCCGCAGCAGGGTGGAACCGCTGGCCTGAATTTCTAAAAGTTTGGTTTCCTTGGTTTCGCGATCGCGCTGAAGCCCCTCAAGCTCGCCGTATTTAAGCTGGGCTGCTTTATTGAGGTCGTAGGCCCGCTCCGCCTGCTCAATTTGGACTCGAAGCTGATCTTCTTTTTCTTTTAAGGTGTTAATGGCGTCTAGGGTTTGTTTTTCTCCCTGCCACTGGTCATTGAGGTGCTGTTGCTTGGTAGAGAGGTCTTCAATTTCTGCGGTAATTCGAGCCAGGCGCTCCTGAGCGGTGCGGTAAGCAACGCCAGAGAGCTGATTTTCGCCCTCTAACGACAGCTTTTCCATCTCAAGCTGCATCAAACGGCGATCGATAATCTCTAGCTCTGTGGGTTTGGAGGTAATCTCCATTTTGAGCTTGGCGGCGGCTTCGTCGATCAGGTCAATAGCTTTATCTGGCAGAAAGCGATCGCTGATATATCGGTCGGACAAGGTAGCGGCGGCAACCAGGGCAGAGTCGGATATTTGTACCCCGTGGTGAACTTCGTAGCGCTCTTTTAGGCCGCGCAGGATAGAGATGGCATCTTCGACGCCGGGCTGACCAACATAAACCTGCTGAAAGCGTCGCTCTAGGGCCGCGTCTTTTTCGATGTGTTTACGGTATTCGTCTAAGGTAGTAGCCCCAATGCAGCGCAGCTCACCCCGAGCCAGCATAGGCTTAAGCAGATTGCCCGCGTCCATAGTGCCCTGGCCCGCACCGGCCCCAACCACGGTGTGCAGCTCGTCGATAAACAGCACAATTTGGCCATCGGAGTCAGTAACTTCTTTAAGCACCGATCGCAGCCGATCTTCAAACTCGCCTCGGTATTTAGCCCCGGCAATTAATCCGCCAATATCTAAGGTAATCAGCCGCCTGTTTTTTAAGGATTCAGGCACATCACCGTTGATAATGCGCTGGGCGAGTCCTTCTGCGATCGCGGTTTTGCCGACACCAGGCTCACCGATGAGTACCGGATTATTTTTGGTGCGTCGGGAGAGGACTTGCACCACTCGGCGAATTTCATCATCTCGACCAATCACGGGATCAAGCTTGCCGACTTTGGCCTGCTCGGTTAAGTCGCGACCGTACTTTTCTAAGGCTTCGTAGCGAGATTCGGGATTTTGATCAGAGGCGCTTTGACTGCCGCGCACAGTAGAAATTGCGGCCATCAGAGCTGCGGCATCTATTTGAAACCCCCGCAGCAGCCGCTTACCAATCCGCTCGTCTTCGACAAAGCCCAGAAGCAAGTGTTCGACAGAGATAAATTTGTCTTTGAGGGCTTCCCGGCTGGCCTCGGCCTGATCGAGCAGTTTGTCTAGGCTCTGTCCTAAGTAGAGATTGGGATCGCCGCTGGCTCTGGATCGGGTTTGACGCTGGGCAAACGTTTCGACCTCCCGCCGAATCACCTCTGGATCTGCGCTGAGTCGATTGAGTAAGGTATGAGCCAACCCGGCCTGTTCCTCCAGTAGGGCAATGATAATGTGTTCGGCTTCGAGGTACTGATGCTTGAAGCGACGGGCAACGGATTGAGCGTCAACAATGGCTTCCCAGGCTTTGGTCGTAAACTTGTCGGGATCGGTGGGCTGCATCGTCGAATTAGGGAATGGCGGGCTGTGGGCGTTGGGCTCCGGATACTCCACTATAACTGGTCTCAATTTTGGTAACCCATTAATCGACGACGAAATTGATTGATAGGTTCAGAGATATAGCAGCCAAACGGACGATTAGGACGAGGCTGCGAGTCAGAGTGCTCTTCTGTCAATCACTCCAGCGATACTGGGTGCGGTAAGCAATCTGACCAAAGCTACAGCTTGAAGGAAACGTTCCGGCTTTGGCGCAAATACAGCCTCCAGCTCCATCGAGAGTCTCTCTGGCCAACGCTAAGGAACTCTAAGGTCTTTGGCCGTTTCATCATGTTTAACTCAATGGCTTAAGGAGTTGAAATTAATGGGTTTGGCAGCAGTTCACTGGAGACGGCTGGGCGCGATCGCCGCCATCAGCACCGCTAGCGTTCTTTTGGGACCCCGACTCATCAATCGACCCGCGATCGCCTGCGTTCTGCCTGCTCCGGGAGAACCTTGGCCCAACTGTGTTGAGCTGGTGCCGCTGACTGAACCGGTGCTGCCAACCCTGGTCAAAAATGAGCTGCGATCGCGCATTGTTCAAAATGCTGACGTTCCCCGTGACGCGATCCGTGTGGTTAGCGCCACCCGCGAAGTCTGGACAGACTCTTGCCTGGGGCTGGAGGAATATTGCCTTATCTACTCTGCCATCAGACCTCCAGAACATTCATAAAACTTGGCAGACCATGCTGAGATTTTGAGTGGATATACTTTGGTCAGATCACCGACAGCATCAGGTCTTTCTAGATATTTCTAGAATGGGGATTTCAAAGCAGTCTGGCTTGTGCCCCGGTTCTGGCTGGATTGGCAACTGCTATGGCAGGGCTGGCTAACGCTATCTGTCGTTATGGCTGTATTGGCTCGGCTCGTTGGCCTAAATTGAGTTTTGGGTTTGGGCTTTTTCCACTGTGACTCAAGTACCGTGACTAAAGCACTATGGCTAAAGTACTTTGGCTAAAACACTATGGCTAAAACGGTATCGCTGCAGAGTCGTTTGACTGTTCCCGTGATTGTGCTGAGCGTGCTGGGAGCGATCGCGTTTGCGATTTTAAGCGTGCGGGAGCGCAACCGGGTCTACACCCTGACCCTAGCGACAGGCAGCGCCAGCGGACAATACTATGCTTTTGGCCAAGCCTTTGCCAAAGTTGTAGCCAACCACGAGCCCAACATCGAAATCAAGGTTTTAGAAACCGACGGCTCCCAGCAAAATATGCGGCGAGTGGGCGACCAGCTTGTGGATTTAGCCATTGTCCAAAGCGATACCCGCGCGGCCTTAGATGCCCGGGCGATCGCCCTGCTGTTTCCCGAGATGTTTCATGTGATGGCGGTCAAAGACGGCGACGTTAACAGCATTGCCGATCTGCGGGGAAGGCGCATTGCCGTAATGCCTGAAGGCAGCGGCTCCTATGCCCTGTTTTGGCCTTTGATAAACCACTACGGCCTGGGTGCAACGGATTTTGAAGCGGTGCCGCTGCCGCCAGATGAGGCGATGGCGGCGCTGCGATCGCGCCAGGTCGATGCCCTATTTCGAGTAATTGCCCTGGGCAACGACAATATTGCCAATGCCCTGCGCTCCGACGATATTAAGCTGTTGCCCATCGACCAAGTCGAAGCGCTGCAGCTGACCCTGCCTTTTGTGGAAGCCACTACCATTCCCAAAGGGGCCTACGATGGTGGGCTGCCCATGCCTGCCGAAGACCTGCCCGTGGTCGCCGTTAACGCCCTGCTGGTGGCAAACGAAAATTTAGATCCAAAGCTGGTCAGCACCCTTACCCGCGTCCTGTTTGACTTTCGGACTGAGCTGGTCAATGAGTACGCAGGAGCCGCCATTATTCGTCTGCCCGAATCAGCCCAAAATTTGGGCATGCCCGTGCATCCCGGTGCGCAGGCATTTTATCAGCAAGATCAGCCCAGCTTCTGGGTAGAATACGCCGAAACCATTGGTCTGGGATTGTCCGTCGCAATTTTGATGACCTCTGGCCTTTGGCAATTTCGTATCTGGCTAATTGGTCGCCAAAAAAATCGAGCCGACATGTATAACCTCGAAATTCTGGCCCTGATTAACCAGGTTGAAGCGGCCCGAAGCTTGACGGAGCTTACCGCTCTGCGGCAACAGCTCTTTAAGATTTTGCAAGAAGTCGTCGTCGATCTAGATATCGATCGCATTTCTCCTGAATCTTTCCAATCCTTTACCTTTCCCTGGGAAGTTGCAATTACCACGATTCGCCACCGAGAAATGATGCTCACCCGCGAACGAAGTGTGACACCCCGCCCCCGTGATGCTCGCTAGGGATGGTATTTTG
>JBCDFX010000375.1:0-4428 GCA_039177155.1 Cyanobacteria bacterium P01_H01_bin.119 | reverse complement strand
GGAATTGGGCAATCAGCAAAACGGTCAGGTAGAGGTGCTCGCCGGGCTAACTGCTGGAGAGTCGGTGGTGGTGCGCAGCGGCGGCCCCTTAGAGGCGGGGCAGCGCGTCAACCTCAGTATCTTGTCCGACGAGTAGGCGCTCAATCGTCTAGATCAGCCTGCGATCGCTCCCAAACCTTTTCTCTCCTTCCAGCTATGACTCACTCTGGCACCAGTCTCAGCACCCTGGCTATTCGGCGGCACATTGGCACCCTGATGCTGACCCTGGCCGTGATTGTGCTGGGGCTGTTTTTTATCGCGCGGCTGCCCGTCGATTTGCTGCCTTCTATTACCTATCCCCGCATCGGCGTGCGCCTAGATGCTCCCGGCGTCGCTCCGGAGGTGGCTGTGGATGAAGCCACCCGGCCCCTGGAGCAGGCCCTTGCCGCCACTGAAGGGGTGGAGCAAATTTTCTCTCAAACCCGGGAAGGGCGCATCAGCATCGATTTGTACTTTCAGCCGGGGGGTGATATTGATCAGGCCTTAAACGACGCCAACGCCACCCTCAATCGGGCCCGCAGCAGCCTGCCGGACACCATTGCCCAGCCCCGGTTGTTTAAGTTTGACCCCTCCCAACTGCCGGTGTATGAGCTGGCGCTGACCTCAGAGACCTTGCGCGGGGTAGATTTACGCATTTTTGCCGATGAAGAGTTGGCGCGATCCCTAACCACCGTACCCGGCGTTGCCAGCGTAGATGTCACCGGGGGCGTCGAGGAAGAAGTGCGCGTTGTGATTGATCCCAACCGGCTACAGGCGCTGAACCTGGGGCTAAGCGATGTTTTAGATCAGCTGCGCGATCGCAATATCGACACCGCTGGCGGGCGGCTGCCAGCGGGAGAGGCCGAATCGTTAACCCGGGTTCTGGGACGGTTTGAATCGGCGCAAGAAGTGCGCAATCTAGTGTTTGAAGTAGACAGTCCTGATGGCCAAGGGCCACCGCGGCAGGTCTATCTGCGAGACTTTGCCACGGTGATGGACGGCACTGAAGCGCAGCGGATCTTTGTCAGTCTCAACGGTCTGCCCGCCGTAAAAGTCAGCGTTCAAAAGCAGCCGGATGCCAATACGGTTGCCGTGGTCGAAGCGGTGAAGCGTCAGCTTGAGACCCTGAGAAATTCCGGCATTATTCCCGATGCCCTCGTGCTAGAGCCGACCCTAGACGAGTCTATTTTTGTGAGAAATTCCATTCGCAATGTGGCGATCGCAGGCTTAACCGGGGCCAGTTTGGCCGCGATCGCTGTGCTGCTTTTCCTCGGCTCCCTGCGCCAGACCCTGATTATTGTGCTGGCAATCCCCTTAGCGACGCTGACCGCAATCCTGCTGATGGGGGCGTTTAACCTGTCGCTGAACGTGTTTAGTTTGGGCGGTCTGGCCTTAGGCGTAGGCATTGTGGTGGATAACTCCATTGTGATGCTAGAGAATATCGCCAAAGGAACGCCCGCCACAGTTAGTGAGACTGCCAATGGCCATAGTCATCACGGATTAAACGGCAGCGGGCTGAACGGCAGTCACTCAAGTAACAATGGGCGCGCGATCGCCCCACCCACTGCCCAGACGATTATCCGTCAGGCTGAAGCCAGCAGCCGGGAGCTAGAATCCGCCCTGCTGGCCTCTACCACCACCAACCTGGTGTCAGTGGTTCCGTTTTTGCTGATTGGCGGCTTTATTGCCCTGCTGTTTAACGAGCTGATTTTGACCATCAGCTTTTCGGTGGCCGCTTCCATGGTGGTAGCGCTAACCGTGGTGCCAATGCTGGCATCGCGTCTGTTAGGCATTCGCAGAACCAGCGGAATCCGCAATTTTTGGCTGATTCGCCAGTTTGACCAGCGGCTCCAGGCGGTGACCCGCAGCTATGCCCGCCTGCTGCGCCAGGTTGTTCGGCGCAATGTGCTCTCAATTGCGATCGCCTTTCTCGTTTTGGGCGGCGGCAGCCTGCTGATGGTGGGACATATTCCCCAAGAGATTTTGCCAGATATCAACACCGGCCAAGCTCAAATTTGGGCCCAGTTTCCCCCCGGCACAACCCTGGAGCAAAACCTAAAGGTGATGAACGCCATTGACCAACTGCTACTAGAACAGCCGGAGACCGATGCCGTCTTCACCACCTCCGGTGGGTTTCTGTTTGCCAATATCACCAGCGCCAACGCCCTGCGCGGCTCCAGCACCATTAACCTCAAACCGGGCACTGACGTTGCCGCATTTTCTGAGCGCATGACCCAGGCAGTCAGCCAGTTCAATTTGGTAGATGCCCGCATTCGCGTTTCGCCAGAAGATGTGCGCGGCCTTATTCTCAGTAATTCGCCGGTGCGGGGCGATATAGATGTGGTGCTGCAGGGTAGCGATACCCAAGCCCTCCAGCAGGCCGGTCAGCAGCTGCTAGGCGTGCTAGGAGAGCAGGCCACACTGGCCCGGTATTTGCCCGATGCCGACCCGCCCCAGCCGGAGGTACAGATTCGCCCCGACTGGGAGCGGGCCGCCGATTTGGGGCTAACGGCCCAAACCATTGGCGAGACGGTGCAAACGCTGATCAATGGCTCTACCCCAACCCAGCTTCAGCGGCGCGATCGCCTGGTTAATATTCGAGTGCAGATGCCCGATACCTTTGTCCGACGTCCGGTAGAACTAGAGCGCATGCCCCTCTACACCGACGGCGGCCAACTGGTGCGGCTAGGGGATATAGCCACCATCAGCGCGGGGACGGCCCCTGCTGAGATTCAGCGCATTGGTCAGCGCCAGGTGTTCATTATTGAAGGACGGCTGAACGATGGGGCCAGCTTGGGGGATGCCCTTAAAGAAGTAGACGATATCTTAGCCGAAGTAGAACTGCCCGTCGGTGTCGCCCGCCTGCCTAGCTTCGCTGCCCGCAGCAATCAGGCCATCCAAGGCTCAATCGGCATTTTGGGCGGACTGGCGGCGTTTTTAGTGTTCACCGTCATGGCGGTGCAGTACAACTCACTAATCGATCCGCTGGTGATTATGCTGACGGTGCCCCTAGCGCTGGCAGGCGGTATTTTGGGGCTATTTATTACTCAAACAGCTATCGGCGCTACGGTTATCGTCGGGGCAGTACTGCTGGTGGGCATTGTGGTCAATAACGCCATCATTTTAGTAGAGCTGGCCAATCAAATTCGCGCCCAGGAGCAGGTCGATTATCTCAGCGCTATCCTTAGCGCCGCCCCCCAACGACTTAGACCCATTTTGATGACGACGGTAACCACGGTACTGGGCATGTTCCCCCTGGCGCTGGGCATTGGCGAAGGATCAGAATTCTTGCAGCCGTTGGGCATTGTGGTGTTTTCAGGGCTGTCTGTGGCAACGGTGCTAACGCTATTTATGATCCCCTGCTTTTATGTGCTGCTTCACAGTCCGCCCCGGCAGCGGCATAAGCAGACGGAGACGCGATCGCAGCCACCAGAACCAGAAAAAGCGCGATCGCGCTCTGGTCAATAGAAGTTTACTTAAAGAAAAGAGACTTAGAGCGGTAGTTTGGCGATTCGGTTAATCCAGTCTTGCTCAGAGGATGCCGACCAAATCAGCAACAATTTCTCAATAACAACCGCAAGCGATAATTTTCGGGAAACAATAATTACGCCAGAACTTTGGCAACTTAGAACGAATTGAGCAAATGCCGATGGCATCGTTCTGCGGTCATGACTGACTAGAATACGGGCTTGATCTGCTGTTATCGATAACACATCCGTATCAGGGAGACCTTCTAGTTGAGCCAAAACCGCCGTTTGGAAGTCTATTTTAGGCTCACGTCGTAGCACTCCAGTAACAATAGCCTGATTCAAATCTGCGTCAGCCTGAAATCGAATGGTCACTGGATATTATGGTCACCGAATATTGTGTTGTTGCGCTTTAAGCTTAACAAGCTTTGCGTAGAGCAATGGTGTATCGGTCGCTAGAGGCTGAGGCATAGCATCAAAAGCAGCGTTTTCTTCGGCTAGATACACATCAACTTCATTGCGGTTGGCCAAATAAAAAGCAATCGCTCCATAAACTTGTTCCAGTGTCAGTGTCGGAAAAGCCTGTGCAATGCTCTCAGGTGAATCTCCGTTTCGAAAGCCATAGATAATAGAGTCGAGCGAAACACGACTACCGCTAAGGAAATAGCCTTCATTTCGATATTCCACATAGACTTTTGCTGTAGAAATTGACATCGGCTTTATCTAGATACGGTGTGATGGTTACATTGTTGCAGATCCGAAACTATAGCGTGCCAAATACAACGGTTGTATTGTGTCCGCCAAAGCCAAAACCATTGGACATCGCAATAGTGAGGGGGCTTTGATCAGCAGCGCCTAATGTGTAATTGAGGGGACAAGCTGGGTCTAGGGATTCTACATTGATTGTGGGAGGAACTGTACTGTGCCGGAGGGCTAGAACAGC
>JBCDFX010000374.1:0-4431 GCA_039177155.1 Cyanobacteria bacterium P01_H01_bin.119 | reverse complement strand
GCATTGACCCGGGCTAAAGCAAAGTTAGGCGCGATCGCAATGGCCTGGCGATAGTCTGCCAGGGCCGCCTCCCAGTCTCCAGATCCGCCCTTGGCATTGCCGCGATTGTTGTAGGCTGCCACATCATCGGGGGTCAGCTTCAGCAGGGTGTTGTAGTCGGCGATCGCGGCCTGCCCGCGTCCTATGGCTTCGTAGGCTGCGCCCCGATTGAGATAGGCGTCTGGGGCATCCGGGGCTAGCTCAATCGCTTGATCATAGTCGGCGATCGCAGCGTTTAGCTTATTCTGGCTGATGCGAATATTACCGCGATTGCTCCAAAGGGCAGGTTCATCGGGCAGCAGCTCCAAAAGCTGACTCCAATAGTCCTCAGCCGCAGATAGATTGCCGCTGCGAGTGGCATCAAACGCTCGCTGTCGCAGATCTATCAACGTATCGACAACGGCCTGCGCTTCCGCTGCTGACACCTGCGGCACTGGCTCAGCCGCCGCAGGCATCAAGCCGACCGTCAGAGCCCCCGCCAGAGCGCCTGTTAACGCGCAGGATACGCTCAGCACTACACCCAAGATAAAACTCAGTAAACGGCGTCCCATAATGTTGACTCGGCGGCCTTCCCGTCTTTTCATAGCAAATTGGCAGAGCTACGATAGCCCTTCCCTTACATTATGATGATTTAGCCTGCTGACTCCAGCCCCTTTTGCGATCGCTTCAGCAGACCAGCAAGGGTAAATCACCAGAGTTTTTTCATATCAGAGCCGCTTACATTAAAGACAGCTGCCCGCCGCCCTGAAAACCGCCCCCTTGAAAACCACTGGGGCCAAAGCCGCTGGGCAGCTCGTAGCCCAAGTGCCGCCAAGCCGACGGGGTAGCGACTCGGCCCCGAGGGGTGCGGTGCAGATAGCCAATCTGCATCAGGTAGGGTTCGTAAACTTCTTCGATGGTTTGGGCATCTTCCCCGGTGGCAGCGGCCATAGTGTCGAGGCCCACCGGCCCACCATTAAAGTTTTCAATCATAACGGTTAGCAAGCGGCGATCGGTCCAATCTAGGCCGCAGGGATCGACATTAAAGAGTTCCAATGCCTCCGCTGCGATCGCCTCCGTAATTGGCCCAGAGGCTTTAACAGCCACATAGTCTCGCACCCGCTTTAGCAGGCGATTGGCAATTCTCGGCGTGCCCCTCGCCCGCCGGGCAATTTCTGTGGCTCCAGCGGGCTCAATAGCCGTATCGAGCACCTGAGCCGTGCGGGTGACAATCTGGGTAAGCTCATCTAGCTCGTAAAACCGCAGCCGCTGAATTAGCCCAAAGCGATCGCGCAGCGGTGAAGTCAGCGCCCCTACTCGGGTGGTGGCCCCGACCAGGGTAAAAGCCTGAAGGGGAATGCTGCGGGTCCGGGCGCTTTGACCCTTGCCGATGGTGATATCCAAGCGGGCATCTTCCATCGCCGGGTACAAGATTTCTTCGGTCACCCGGGGCAAGCGGTGAATTTCATCAATAAAGAGCACATCGCCTTTTTTCAAATTCACCAGCAGCCCGGCAATATCCCTAGGCCGCTCTAGGGCAGGGGCTGTCGTAATCTTAAAATCGACCCCCATTTCCTGAGCCAAAATTAGCGCCATTGTGGTTTTACCCAGTCCCGGTGGGCCGTAGAGCAGCAGATGATCTAGCGGTTCCTGGCGAGAGCGGGCGGCCTTAATGGCAATATCTAGCACCTCTTTAAGAGACTTTTGGCCGATATATTCCGACAGTCGGCTGGGCCGCAGCCCCTCCTCCTGGCGTGGTGTTTCGGCTGGGCTGCGATCGCCTGAGAGCATACCGCTGCCCGATGACTGGCCAGTTATCTGGCCTATTGGCTGGCCGAGCGATTGAGAGGTGAGTGGCATCGCCGGTTTATCCCTATCTCCCTCTGATTCAGCCTTAACCGACGCACTGGAGCCTGTTTTGCGGCTCCGGCTTGGATTTAAGTCCTGAGCCCTTAAGCCCTGATCCGCAGCAGTTCGATTTTCTGAAAATTGATCTGGGGATTGAGCCGGTCCCGGCGAACTAGAGCGCGCCGGTGGTTCAGGCGAAGAGTCCGTATATTTTGAAGACTTAATGGCCATAAGCTTTTAGAACTTAGGAGCGAAGGGAATCAGAGTACTTAAGACGCTATCAAAGCCCCTCTCCTGCTCTGAAAAAAGAATTTAGGGCTTCGGCGCAAAGCTTTGACGGTGAGCTCAGCCGAACGGCTCAGCCGAACGGCAAGGACAGACAACAGCTATAAGTTAATCGACAATGGCCCCATAGTAGGGCAAATGTACTGAACTGTCACCGAACAAAGTAAGCTTCTAAAGCTTAATTAATACCGTCTGGGTTCAAAAAATGTAATCTTCTTAATAAGAAATCAGATTTATTATTGAAACAGTTAGGAAGTAAAACGCTTTAAGATTGGTTTTATTTCCTAACAGAAGAAATACTGCTAAGCCACATCTAATTTAAAACCCATCCAATTTGAAACCTAAAGCTTTAGATTAAGTAAAAATCATGGATCTGGATGTGGACGCAGTTTAATACCGGCTGCGTAACAGAAAGTGCCGTCAAAGTGCCGTCTAGGAGGACATGATGTTTAAGAGAATTTTAGTCGCCATTGATAGCTCTGAAACCAGAACCGAGTCAATTTTTCAGCAGGCGATCGCTTTAGCTAAAAACTCAGCAGATGCCCGGCTTATGCTGCTGCACGTGCTGTGTTCGGATGACCCCAGCAACCCAGGTTTACCGATGCGAACCTACAGCGTTTATTATCCGCCTGTGGAGGCAATATCCTGGCAAAACTATCAAAAACACTGGGATGACTACGAGCGCCGCTGGCTTGAAAGACTTCAAAATTTGAGCAACGCCGCGATCGCAGCGGGAATACCGGCTGAATTTACCGAGGTCAGCGGTGAGCCTGGCAAACAAATTTGCAGCCTTGCCCGTAACTGGAATGCTGATTTAATTATTGTTGGCAGTCGCGGGCGGCGGGGCATTAAAGAATGGCTGCTTGGCAGCGTCAGCAACTATGTGATGCACCATGCCCCCTGCTCGGTGTTATTAGCCCAAAGTCCGGCCCAGCCCCCAGGGAATATAGTAGAGGATGTGCCAAAAAATACGGCCCAAGCCTGCACTGCAACCACCATTTAACCGCTACCCAATTGAGCGCGTTGCCAATGTTAAAGGATGGCTAATACACCGGCGATCGCGGGTAGTAGCTTGGTGCATTCCTGCACAAAAACGGTCATATCAGGCAGGCTAGCCGCGGTGCCTTTTAGCACTTTTACGGCGGTTCTCGCTGCTTTTTTGATGGCGTTATCTTCCGGCGCTTTGCCGGCTTCGGCTAAAGTTTTAACCTGTTCTAGCGCCTCAGCTTTGTCTTCTGGGGGAAGCTCAGGTTCTGCTTCGATGACAGCTTGCAGCTGGGTCAAGAGCTCTTTGAGGTTAGGGCCGTCTGAATCAGGTGTATCCGGCAGCTGCCCGATGGTGTTGGTCACATCGCCGCTGATGGTGCCCAAATTTACCACACCGCTGACATCTGAAATATTGCCGCCGACAACACCGCTAACGCTGCCGCCGCCCGAATTGATATTAATTGAGCTTTTTTCTGACACGGTATCCCCCAAGTTATAGACAGTTTCGACGTAAAATTTATTGCCTTCAATAGCAGTTTTAACCATATTTTCGAGGCTGCGAATCCGCTCGTCTTTTTCAGCTATACCTCCCAATAGCGATTGCAAGTCGCTGTAGGGCATGGCAGACATTTCCCGGTAGGCGGCGAAATAATCTGCGCTAAGGGCAGAGCGATCCACTGCGCCTTTAACTTTGGCCTGCACTCTGACCTTGTCGTCACCGCGACCTTCCAATGCGACGATTTCTAACCCTGCTTCGGGGTGCTGTTCTGCAAGCTGTTTTAGCGCGATCGCGGCGGCGGCGGGATCGATGCCCTCATGGTGAAATAGATCGAGGGTTTTGAACTGCTGCGCTACCACTCGCAGATCAATATTTTGGGTTTGATACAGATTTAGGGTTTTGATAATGGGCGCAATAAAGTCAGCAAAATCGCCGGACTCAAAATTTTCGTTGCGGTTGTCGGGTTTGCGGCAGGGGTCTGGATCAATCTTTGTGGGCAACTGCATATAAACGTAGTCGCATTGGACGTTGTCAAAGATGGTGTCTGTCGAAATGCTCCAGTCTTGAATGTAGGCCCCGGTTAAGCTGGCTCCGCTTAAATCGGCGCCATAGAGCTGGGCCTGCACCAGTTTTGCGCCGTCTAGCTTGGCGTCTTTAAGGGTGGCTCCGCTTAATTTAGCGCCGACAAAGCTGGCATCGGTTAGGTCTGCTCCGTCGAGGTTCAGGCCGCGCAGATCAAACTGATCAAAATTTTGCTCTCGTCCGTTTAGCGAAACCACGAGCTGGCGAATTTT
>JBCDFX010000373.1:0-4432 GCA_039177155.1 Cyanobacteria bacterium P01_H01_bin.119 | reverse complement strand
GGTTTGCCCTCTCTCGTCCTTGCGTCATTGGCAGTTGCCCGCGCCTCGCCAATGCCGACGCTCTCAATCAGGCCGCAATGGACAGTCTGGCGGCCCAGCCCGATGCAGGGGCGGTGCTGACGGCCCACGCCGATGTGCAGCAGGCCAATCAACTGCTGGAGACGATTCCGGTCTGGTCTCGTCACTACGGCACGGCCCAAGGGCTGCTCAGAGACTATCAGGATGAAACGGCTCTCCTTAGCCAGATTATTGCGGCCCAGCAAAGCGCCACAGAAGCGGCAGAAAAAAGCCAGAATCCGCCCCACCCAGTTCCCCAATGGATTGAAATTCGCCTGCTGTGGCAGCGAGCGATCGCTCAGCTTCAGCAGCTTTCTGCCCCAGCGGGGGAGCTTGATCCGGCCCTGCAAACCTTTATCACGCAAAAGCTGCGAGAATATCAGGCTAATTTGGAGGCCATCAGCGATCGCATTACCGCTGAGCAAGCCGCCGATGACCATTTGAATAACGCTCTGCAGGCCGGGCAGGTGGCCCAGCATCACACCGAAAATGCAGAGTCGTTTCAAGGCTGGCAGTTGGCCTACCAAGAATGGGAAAACTCCATCAATTTTCTTCAGCGCATTCCCCAAGGCACCCTGGCTTACTCAGATGCTCAAAATTTACTAAAAGACTATCGCGGCTATTTGGGGGCATCGCGCGATCGCATCCAAAATGAGCAGCAGGGGGATGCGGCCTATGCCCAAGCGATTAGCGCGGCCCAAAAGGCCCGCCAGTTTGAGCAGCAGAGCCAGTGGACCTTGGCCGTGCAGCAGTGGCAGCAAGCCTTAGGCGCTGCCGGGCAGGTGCCCCGTGAAACCGCCCTAGCCGGATCTGCCCAAGCACTGCTCGATCCCTATCGCAGTGCGCTAACCCACGCCCGAGAACAGCTTAGAGAGGCGATCGCCCTTCAAGATTTATCAACAGAGCTGACGGAAATTTGCGGCGAAACATCCTTGATTTGCCGCCACGGCATTAGCAATAATCAACTGCAAATTACGGTTAATCCAGGCTATGACACTGCCATTGATCAGGCCATGAGCCTGGTGCAGCCTACCTCAGAGAGTCCAACTTTTACAGAACCGGCTCGTCAGCTTTTGCAGCAAATTGCTACCCTCGGTAACGAAACTCAGCGTGATATTGCCATTTATGATGTTCAAGGCGTTTTGATTGTGCGCTACGTTCCTCGCTACGGCGGATTTATCAAATCTTGAGTCAGCGTTGAAAAATAAGTGCTTTAAAAATGCCAGCACGTTCCCGCCGCTCTGTCTCCTCCAACACTTTTATCGAAGAAAACTATCAGCGTACCCGGCGGCATCTGATCGGCGGCATTATTGCCTTATGTCTTGTCGTGCTGCTGGGCATTTGTTGGTATCACTTTATTGAGGGATGGCCGTGGCTAGATGCCCTCTATATGTCCGTCATTACCCTGGCAACGGTGGGATTTGCCGAGGTCAATCCGCTTGGGGCCAGGGGACGAATTTTCACCATCGTTTTGATTCTTCTGGGTGTGGTGGTGATTGCTTACATCCTGAACTCTTTTACAGAAGCCTTAATTCAAGGACACTTTCAAGCGGGTCTTCGTCTCAGACAACGCCTTAAGCTTATGCAGTCTCTCCAGGATCACCATATTATCTGCGGTTTTGGCCGCATGGGTCGTCAGGTGGCAACTGAATTTGCCATCGAGGGAATTCCGTTTATTGTGGTCGACTCCGATGAAATCTCTATTCAGAATGCGGAGAGACTAGGCTACATCACTTTACAAGGCGATGCCACCCAAGATCAGGTATTGCTACAAGTTGGCATTTCGCGAGCCCGCTGCTTAATTGCTGCGCTCTCTTCAGATGCAGAAAACCTCTACACGGTGCTTTCTGCCAAAACCCTTGCTCCAGCTATTCGGACCATTGCACGAGCCAGCAGTGAAGAAGCTGTACAAAAACTACAGCGGGGCGGGGCTGATGCGGTTATTTCGCCCTATATTACGGGGGGTAAGCGGATGGCTGCGGCAGCTATCCGGCCTCAAATAGTAGACTTCTTGGGAGATATTTTAACGGGAGCAGGCCGCGCATTTTACATTGAGGAACTCTTAATCTCTCCTGAACATTGCCCAAAGGTTGGTCAGACGCTAGGGGAAGCACAGCTCCGATCAAAATCCGGCGCACTAATTTTGGCTATCCGCCGCGCTGACGACTCGTTAATTGTTGGCCCCACAGCCAGCACACTGATATGTCCAGGCGATTTGGTAATTGGCATGGGCACCACTGACGAACTTCGGCGCCTTAATCAGATCTTGAGTCCCATTCGTCGGGTTTAGGTCAGTGGCATTGGCCAAATCGATCTAGCAAGCACTTTTATAGGGCTTATCGCTCGAATCCTTTGAAGCTGAACTCTACACAAGTCAGATAGGCTTTTGCCAACCGAAATGATGTGGAGAATAGCTCAAGCCATACAAAGATAAGAGCGATAAGCCAATACGTTAAGCCTTTAGTTAAGGCGCAGCTAAATCTTTAGGCCAATAGCTTACACGCCGAGCCCCACCGGGCACGCAACATTGGTGCCGCCAAGACCACAGTAGCCGTTGGGATTCTTCGCTAAATACTGCTGATGGTAGCTTTCGGCATAGTAGAACGACGGTGCATCCAAAACTTCAGTGGTGATTTTTCCGTAGCCGGCTTCGCTCAATGCCTTCTGATAGGCTTCTAGGCTGGCTTCAGCTAGCTTACGCTGGTCGTCAGAGTAGGTGTAGATGCCAGAACGATACTGAGTGCCGACATCATTGCCCTGACGCATGCCCTGGGTTGGATTGTGGCTTTCCCAAAAGATTTTTAACAGTTGCTCGTAGCTGATTTTGCCAGGGTCGTACGCGACTAGCACGACCTCGTTATGACCCGTCTGGCCGGTGCAGACCTCTTGATAGGTTGGGTTGGGCGTATGACCTGCCGCATATCCTACAGCGGTAGAATAAACGCCATCTGCTTGCCAAAACTTGCGTTCTGCACCCCAAAAGCAGCCCAGGCCGAATATAGCAGTCTCAATACCTTCTGGAAACGGAGGCTGAATCGGATTGCCGTTGACGTAGTGCTGATCGGGCACGGGTATCGCCTCACTGCGGCCAGGAAGCGCATCCTCTTGAGATGGCATGCTCAGCTTTTTACCAAATCCAAATAAAACCATAGTGTCGCTCTAAACCTATTTATTGATCGTTACATAATTCCACTTACCACTATAAAAGGAGTAGTTCTCTGATTTCAGGGGGCAATGCCGAACGTCTGGGTTCGGCCACAGAGATTTCACCACGGAGACTTTAATAAAAAAGACTCAATCATTCTTAGGGCAATTTTATCTATAGCCTTGTTCAGATTGCTCAATGTACCCAGTATCGCTGGAGTCGTTGGCGCAGAAGCAATCTGACTCGCAGCCTCGTCCTAATCATCCCTTCGACTGCTGTATCAGCAAAAACCTGTGACAGTGATCACCTGGGGCTGAGATAGATATCACAAGCGCTACAGATAGCTGTCACCCCTCAAAATACTGACTTGAGGGAATATTTAATTGTCTCTGATGCAGGGACAGTCTTAGCCACTCTGCAAAAAGTTCAAACACTGCGCGGAATGGTGGTCTAGCAGGCTGTAGCCAACTCTACGAATGTTTGACCACTGATTAAAAGTTGTCATTGCTTTGCACTTTGAGTTGGTGTTTCAACTTTCTCCTATAACCAGCGCAACCTCCGTCTAAGCCGCGGAGGTTTTTTCTTGGGAAGCCTGGATTTGACTAAAGATTGGACTGGCGGCTGTCGTAGCAGATTTACCGTGTCCCAAATAGGCGATCGCCCGCATCGCCCAAACCCGGCAGAATATAGCCCTGATTATCTAATTTGTCATCTACAGCAGCGGTGTATAGCGCCACGTCAGGATGGGCCTGGTGGAAGTGTTCGATGCCCTCTGGCGCGGCAAGGAGACAGACAAATCGTAAAGACCGAGGTTGAACCTGCTTAAGGCGATTGACTGCGGCGATCGCGGTATTACCCGTTGCGATCATGGGATCAACCACTAAAAAATCTCGCCCCGTTGCATCGTAGGGCACCTTGAAATAGTACTCAATCACCACATGGGTGCGCGGATCGCGATACAGCCCAATATGGCCTACCCGCGCTGAGGGAATCAGCTCCAAAATGCCGTCTAAAATGCCCTGACCGGCCCGCATGATAGATACCACCACCATCTTTTTTTCGGGCGCTAAAACAGGGGCCTCCATGGTTGCCATCGGCGTTTGGATGGTCTCTGTTTTGACAGGCAAATCGCGGGTCACCTCATAGGCCAGCAGCATGCTAATTTCTCTTAGCAGCGCCCGGAACTTAGCGGTGCTCGTATCGGCCCGCCGCATAATAGTAAGCTTGTGC
>JBCDFX010000372.1:0-4435 GCA_039177155.1 Cyanobacteria bacterium P01_H01_bin.119 | reverse complement strand
CTAATTTTGGTGCGCGGGGGTAGAAGCATTACCATCCATGCCGAAACCCGCTATCCAATTGCCGATATTACCCGCAATACGGATGCGATCGCGGCGGTAGATGGCACCTTTTTCTCCCTGGAATACCTTGACTCCAATACGCTGGTGGGCCCCGCCTACAGCCAGACCTCTGGCGAATTTATTCCCGGCAACAATGGCGATATTCCCGTGATGGCCGGACGCCCCCTGGTGCTGATCAGCGACAACGATGTGGATTTTGTCCCCTTTGACCCGGATCAGCACAATACGCTAGAGGGCGTTCAGGCGGAAATGCCCGATGTTACCGATGCCTTTGTAGCCGGGGCGTGGCTGGTCAAAGACGGTCGCGGTCGCTCCTTCGCCAGCTTTAAAGATCTTTGGGGCTTTGACTCTACCCGTAACCGAGCCTTTTGGGGCATCGATCACGAAGGTCGCCCCGTGGTGGGCGTCTCTAATGAACTGGTTCATACGGTTCATTTGGGAGAAATCTTGGCCGAAGCGGGGATTCAAGAAGCGGTCATGCTGGATTCTGGCGGCAGCACCTCTTTGGCATACAAAGGAAAATCCCTAGCCCGCTACAATGCCCGCCCCGTGCCCCATGCTATAGGACTGGTGCCTCAGTCGCCGTTGGATACGGTCTGTAATCCAGCGGCAGCAAATTACATTGAAGATAAAGATGAACTAGACGAGAGCCTTCTGGAATAGCGGGTTGAACGCGATCGCCCGTCAGCAATAAACCCGCAATTGTCAGCCCTTGACGTTGCCCATCTTGGCTTAAGAAACCTGTTGAGAATTTTGCATCTCTACTGGTTGCATTTTTGCGGTGGCGTGCGATCGCTGCCTTAATTTTTTCCATAGTAGTCTAATATAAATGTCCTATTCGAGACGTAGAAGACCGATAGCCAGCTATGGTGCAGATTCTCTCGGTTGCCTTAAAGAATTTCAAAACCCACCGCGATCGCTTTTTTGAGTTTCAACCGGGCACTAACGCTATCCGTGGCGAAAACGGTGCCGGCAAAACCAGCATCTTAGAAGCGATCGCCTGGACCCTATTTAACTACCAGGGCAGCTACACCAAGGAAGATTTGATTCGCAACGGCAGCGGCAGCGCCCAGGCCACCGTCGCCTTTATCTCCAGTCGCGATGGGCGCACCTACGAGGCGCAGCGCTGTACCCAGCGCGGCTACACGCTCTACGATCCTCAGCTAAATCAGCGTTTGCCCTACACCCGTATTAAAGATGAAGTGATGCCCTGGCTGCGGCAGCAGCTCGGCGTGCCCGCCGGGACAGATCTGGCTCAGCTTTTTGCCAACACCATTGGCGTGCCCCAGGGCACTTTTACCGCTGACTTTTTGCTGAGCGCCGACAAGCGTAAGCCGATCTTTGACGTCATTTTGAAGGTGGAAGAATACCGGCAGGTCTATAAGCAATCTAATGCTTTAAAGAAAGTCGCTGAAGGCAAAGTTGAGTCGTTGCAGCAGCGTATCGCGCAGTATGACGAAACCCTGGCCGACTGGGACGAGCTAAAAGATCAGCGCCAGGCATTGGCAACTGCGATCGCCGCCGATGAGACCCGGCTCAAACAGTGGCAGGCCGCCTTAGACCAGTTAGAACAAGAGCGCAGTGCCATTCAATCGCTGGCCCAGGCACTCGCTGCTCGGCAAAATAAGCACCAGCAGCTGACGCTGCAAATCGAGGCCAAGCGTCAGGGTCAGCAGCGTCTTGAACAGGCCCTATCCGATGCCAACCGCGCCGTGGCGCAGTGTAAAACCGACAAAGCCGCCCATGATGTTTACCAACAGGCTACCTCAGCCCTTCAGGCATTAGATAAGCAGTATTACCAGCGACAGCAGTTGCTAAAGCGGCAAACAGAGCAGGAAAGGCGCTTAGCTCAGCAGCAAACGGAACTAACCCGCCTAGCCGTGCAGATTGACAGCTTCCAACAGTCGGAACGAACCCTGGCGGCGCTGCAGCCCCTTGTTCAGCAGCAGAGCACACTAGAAGCCAAGCAGCAAACAGTTTTGAAACAGTTGCAAACCCTGCAGCAACGATCCCTAGAGCGCCAGAGCTTGCAGCAGCAGCAGCAGCGGCTAGGCCAGGAAATTCAGCATCTCCAACAAACCTGCGATCGCCTAGAGCGGCTTAAATCCGCCGTTGACGCCATTGGGCAACAGGAGCAGCAGCGCGATCGCCTCCAGGCTCAGCTCAGCCGGATAGAGGCCGCTAAGCAGTTTCAGGCAGAGCTTACAGCGCTGGTGGAGAGCGGAAAAACAGCAGGCGATCGCTACCGCGAACAAGCGCAGACAGCATTAGAGCAGTTAGAAACCCTACAAACCCAACTGCCGCTGCTGGCAACAGAATCCATCGAATCGGTTCGCGCCGCCATTGCAGCCGGGGTTCAGCTTAACCAAACCAATCTACTGGCCTTGACCCAGATTTTGGAGGATGTATCCGAGCAGGTGTCCGTCGCCGCCCTTAAGCAGCAGCGCCACACCCTCCGGCTGGAGCTGGAAACAGCCTATGGCTACCGCGCCGAGTACGCCACCCTTGAGCGACAGCGGCAGCAGCAGCAAGAGCGACAGGCTCAACAGACTGAGCTCCAGCAGCAGATTCAAACGCTAACCGCCCAGCTTCAGAGCGAAGCCGAGCTTCAGGCTCAGCAGGCTGATTTAGCCAAAAAAATCCAGACGCTTGACGATCCGCGCGGTCGCAGTCAGCTTCTGCAGCGGAGTTTGACCCAGCGTTCGGCCATAGAGGCCCGCCATAACCAGCTGCAACAGGTGCAAGCCGAGATTCACCAGGGGATCGCCGCTTTAGAGCAGCAGCTCGCTCCCTTTGCTGACTTAGACCACCAGATCAACCAGCAGCGGCAGCAGCAGCAAACCCACCAGTCAGGCTATCTCCAGTTTTTGCAAAATCAAAAAGCAGCAGAAACTCAGCCCCAGCTTGAGGCCGAGCTGCAGGAGGCGATCGCCGCTCTAACTACCCTGGTCAGCCAGCAGCAGCAGCTTCAGGCTGAGATTGAACAGCAGGCCAAAGCCTTTGACCCCCAACAGCTTCAGGCTCTAGAGGCAAACTACAGCGAAACAAAATCCCAAAGCGATCGCTTGCTCGGTAGTCTGCCCCAGCAGCGCCAGCGACTCGCAGAATTTGATCAGCGCCTCAAGGCTCTACAGACGACTGCCGATCAGCGTCAGCAGGCCCAGAGCGAACTAAAAGAAAAAGAGCGGATCAAACGCTTTATCAACTTTGCCCGGCGGGTCTACCGGGACGCGGGGCCGCGCATCACCGAGCGCTATGTGCAGAGCGTGTCGCGGGAAGCCGATCGGCTGTTTCGAGAACTGCTCAACCGGCAAAACGTCGCGCTGCAGTGGACGCGGGACTACGAAATTTTGGTGCAAGAGGGGCCCCACAATCGACGCTTTGTCAATCTCTCCGGCGGCGAGCAAATGTGCGCAGCCCTGGCCGTCCGGCTGGCGCTGCTAAAGGTACTGGCAGATATTGATATTGCCTTTTTTGATGAACCCACAACCAATATGGATCGTCCCCGGCGGGAGAGCCTAGCGGAAGCGATCGCCCGCATTAGAAGCTTTAAGCAGCTCTTTGTCATCAGCCACGATGACACCTTTGAAAAGGTAACTGAAAACGTCATTTTCGTGGAGCGATCGGTTTAGAAGATTGATACACTGCATCTGCGAGTAGGGCGCACCCCTTATTGCGTTATCCAAGATTCTGAAAATGCCTCGATAAAATAAGGGCAAGATAGATAGCGAGTAGCGCCTCATGTCACAAAGCACCTCAGTAATCAGCGTATCGCCGGAAATCATGAGCGGAACGCCTGTATTTGCGGGCACCAGGGTTCCTATCGCTTCTCTTTTCGACTATCTCAAAGCAGGTGAGTCGGTTAATGATTTTCTAGAAGGCTTTCCAACCGTAAAGCGAAAAGCAGTCATCAGTTTATTGGAAGAAGCTGGTAGTCGCCTTATAGCTGATACTGCGGTATGACAATGAGAATCATTTTGGATGAGTGTGTTGATCGCAGATTGGCAAAAGAGTTTGTTGATTATGACATCACAACCGTTCCCAATATGGGCTGGGCTGGAATCAAGAACGGTCAACTACTTGCAAGGGTTTCAGGAAGCTTCGATGTCTTCATCACGGTTGACCGCAACTTACCCTTTGAGCAAAATTTGACTCAATTTGATGTGGCAGTAATTGTTCTACAGGCTTTATCAAATCGTCTGGCTGATCTTAAACCGCTTGTTCCGAAGGTTTTATACTAAATCCGAGTCATATACCCCTGAAATGAATTAGGCTGCAACTATGCCTAGAAAACTTCATCTAGAACCCTATTATTCGTCTACCGAGTTGAAGGCTCGCTATCGAACGAGCACGGAGCCAGTGGAATCGCGCCGCT
>JBCDFX010000371.1:0-4456 GCA_039177155.1 Cyanobacteria bacterium P01_H01_bin.119 | reverse complement strand
GAGTGGATTGCCAACAATCGCAGGCTAATGGGCCGCTTTACTAAGCCCTTCAAGTTCAAAGACGCTGGCGTCAGAACGCCAATCTGGGCCAACGGCACTGTGGGAATACTGCTGCTGCTGACCTTGGCGTGGAACTTCCGCAGCTTTACCAGTCATCGAAATTTTATTGAGAGCAACCATCCAGCGGTCAAAGCCCTGCGACGGGTAACCAATAGCCGCACCCTGCAGACGCTCAATCCCCTTAGCCGCGCCACCCGGCTAGATCAGTCTTGGAGTATTTTTGCGCCGTCTCCTCCCCGCGATGATGGCTGGCACGTGGTCGTTGGAACTCTAGCTGACGGCAGTCAGGTCGATTTGCTGCGCAACGGCAGACCCGTGAGCTTTGACAAGCCGACCTTAGGCGATCGCAGCCGGGTCTACGGCAATATGCAGTGGCGCACTCTGTATATCAACTTCAATCGGGGCATTGGTGAGCAGCTTCAGCCTCACTACGTAGACTATCTCTGTCGCCAGTGGAACCAGACTCACAGCAGCGATCGGCAGCTTACGGCGGTAGATATTTTCTTTATGGATGAGCGCACCGTGCCGCCAGGAGAAGAACAGGGGGTGGAGCAGGTGACGATTCGTCAGGATCGCTGCGGCCTGTGATGGAAGATCAATTCAAAGTTTAAAATTCAAGGCTCTAAAATTCGATAACTGACCGCCATGGATACTTCTGCGCCCAAAGCGACCTCTGTACTCTCTCGCTCTTTTGTTGGAGTGAAGCTTTTGCTGCTAGTGGTAATTGGGCTGGGCATTTTCTTTCGGGGGGCAAATTTAGACGGCAAGATGTTTTGGGGCGATGAAACCAGCACTCTGAGCCGTATTTCGGGCTACTATTTTTCGGAAATTCGCGATCGCTTTGGCAACTACAGTGTTCCAGCTTCAGAGCTGGAGCAATATCAGCAGTTTGCGCCCAACCGCGGCATCCCTGATGTGGTTGATGGACTGGCAGTGGAAGAACCCCAACTGCCACCCGCCTATTTTTTGAGTCTGCGTCTCTGGGTCAAACTGTTTGGCAAGTCCGTCGCAGCGGTTCGCGGTTTTTCTGCCCTGAGCGGAATTTTGAGCATTGCGGCAATGTTTTGGCTCAGTCAGGAGCTGCTGCCCATGCCCCTAATGGCGTGGGCGGCCACAGCGCTATTTGCCATCTCTCCTTTTCAGGTGCTGTACGCCCAGGAGGCGCGCCCTCAAAGTTTGTGGGCGCTGACCCTTTTGTTGGCTAGCGCAGCGTTGCTGCGTGCCCTGCGCCGTAACCGCACCCAAAGCTGGATTTTGTACGGGCTGGCGCTGACGCTAAGTTTTTATACTTACATACTCTCTGGGGTATTGGCGATCGCTCACGGCATTTATGTACTGGTGCAAGAGCGGTTTCGTCCTACGCCTCGGTTGCTGGCCTATATGGGCACTTCAATCATTAGCACGCTGCTGTTCTTGCCCTGGCTGCTGCGGGCTTTTGGCAGCTTTGCCCAACTCGATTCTGCCACCGCCTGGACTCAGCAGTCGGTGGGGCTGGGCGTGCTGCTAAAAACCTGGGCGCTCAATTTGAGCCGAGGCTTTGGGGATTTGAACTATAGCTTTGTGCAGCGGGATTTGCTGGGCTATGCCGGAATTTTAGCGATCGCAGCACTGGTCGCAGCAGCTCTTTTTCTCCTAGTGAAGACTGCAGAGCCCAAAGTTTGGCTATTTGTGCTGCTGCTAATGGGGATTATTTGCCTTCCCTTAGCTGGCCCCGATTTACTGTTTGGCGGACGACGATCGACCGTGATTCGATATTTTATCCCGGCCTTTATCGGGCTGGATTTGATGGTGGCCTACAGTTTAATTGCTCAGGGGTTTAACAGCCAAAAGCCTGTGCAGCAAAGCTTTTGGCGAGGGGTTGGCGCTATTTTGCTAGCGACCGGAATTCTATCCTGCGGTATCAGTGCCCAGGCTGATACTTGGTGGAACAAATATAACGGTGTGGATCTGCCCGCTGTGGCTGATGTGGTCAACGCAGCCGCAGATCCAGTATTGATTCTCGACGGGCAACCGCCGCTGGAATTTAGCTATTTACTGGCACCGACGGTGGTGCTCCAGTCCGTTGAGGCTTCTGTGCCGGGTGATTCGGCCTTTGTCTTTAGTCGCAACTATTCTGAAGATATTCGCGACAGTTTTTTACAGCAGCATCCTGAATTTAGGGTGGCTGAAGAACAGGTCTGGAAGCAAAAAGTGGATCCGGCCTACGAGTACAAGCTGGTGCTATGGACGATGGCGCGCTGACCTCTACTGGGCTTAAATCAGGAGACGACCATGATTGACGGAGGAATTGGGCTAGTTAAGGCACTTAAAACCCAGCGCTGGGCCACCACTTTAATAGGGCTGGCGTTAGTGGTCGGCGCTATTAACTATCTGATTAACGGGCTTCACTATACGACCTTTGATATTGGCCCTGCTCCAGATCAAATTCGCGATGCCGTTATCTATCAGGAAATGCTGCGGGGGCAACTGCCTACCCTCGGCCCCGGCTCCTCCGTTGGCGGCTACCAACTGCCGCCGCTGTACTACTACCTAGTGGCTCCGGCGGCGGTGCTGGGGGCCGATCCGATGTTTACCGTCTGGCCCAATGCCCTGCTGTCTTTTGCCTCTATTCCAGTTTTTATTGGAGTCATTTATTTATTGTTAGTCGACTTATCTATGGAGCGGCGGTGGATGCTGGCGGCGGTGGCCGGGCTCTGGTACGCCCTGCTGTATCCCCTGGTATTTATCAGCACGTTTCAATGGAATCCGAGTCCTATTCCATTTTTTGTGTTCTGCGCTGCGCTGATGTACCGGGCGCTATTTCGAGCTCAGATGTCCTTTGTGCTTCAGGCAGTGATTTGGGCGGCCTACGGGGTTGTAATGGCAGTGCTGGTTTGTTTGCATTCGGCGACGCTGTTTGTGATGCCGGCAATTTATTTGGGCTCGCTGATAGCCTACTGGATTCGCCACCGCAAGCGTCTTAGCCTCTGGGGGCTGCCTTTTTTGTCTGTGGCGTCTGCGCTGCTGGCGCTGTTGCCCTACTGGTATGGTGAGTTGGGGCGGCGCCTGGGCAATACAAAGCAAATTATCCGCGCCGTGCTGGGCAGCGACGATGACGCCCAGTCTGGTTCAGGCATTGCCGGACGTTTGGGACGCATCGTTTGGAACTACGCAGAGCTCGGCTGGCAGAGCTACTTTATCGGTAATGGCTGGCCCTACAGAATCATTGCCGTCGTCTTTGGGGTTAGCGTGTTGGGGCTGGGGCTGTGGGCGATCGCAAAAACATTTAAGGGCGATCGCGTGCTGCTTAATTTCCTGCTGGCAATTTGGGCGGTTTATCTATTGGCGGCCTCCAGCTATACCGATGCCTATGTGATTCACTATAAGCTGCTGATTTTAATTGCGCCGATTGTGCTGGCGGTAGTTACGCTGGCCTACTGCCCCCTCAAGGGTATTTTAGGCCGCGCCGTCCGAACCGCCGTTAGCGCCGGCATTGTTGCCTCAATGGTGAGCAATTTAATTTACGATGGCGCTTATTTTGCCAGCCGCTTTGGCCCCCAGCGTCTAATGACGTCTAAGGATGTGGTTGAAATTGTAAGGTCTCTGCCGGCTGGGGCGACCCTCTGCGATCCCCGCTATGTGCGCTGGCGCCAGCAGCACCATATCGCCGACTATATTGATCAATACATTACCCAGCAGGGCTTAGAGCTTAGCCAAACCTGTCCGGCAGGCAGCTATTTAATTGATCCCAAACGGGTCTATCTATTTACGCCGACCAATGTATGGCCCGCATTCCAAACCCGGCAACAGTCGCCTCTTGACCAAACCGTTGATACCGAGGTCACTTTGGTCAATGAAACCACTACGGCCCGACTTTATCAGTTTGAAACAGCCGCAGCTTTAGACGAATGTTACTCTTTTGTGGGCGATCGCTACCTGGATGATTCCTGCCCCAATCTGCTCTAAGCACAGGATTTTAACCCAAGCGCCAAACCAAAACCTCTGACACGCCCTAAATCACCATGCCGTCAGGGATCATTCCATTTTTTAGAATCACGACAATGCCGCTGCGGATGTAGAAGCCTAAATCTTCGCGCTCGGCTTCCTCAATATTTTCTTTATTGACGATTTGTACATTGCGGCCAATGCGGGCATTTTTATCCACAATGGCTTTGCGAACAACCGAGCCGTCACCAATCCCGATGGGCACCTTGCTGCGCGTCAGGTGTTGGCTGCTCTCCGACAAAGGCTCGTAAAAATCAGCTCCCATCAGCAGAGAGTCTTCTACAATGCATCCGCTATTAACGCGCTGACGCAGCCCCACAACCGAGTGATGGATTCGGCAGTCCTTTAAAATACAGCCTTCACCAATAATAGACTGGGTAATTTGGCAATCCAGCATTTTACTGGGCGGTAG
>JBCDFX010000370.1:0-4457 GCA_039177155.1 Cyanobacteria bacterium P01_H01_bin.119 | reverse complement strand
GGGAGTATCTTGGCGCACGCCGATGCGGGGGTAGGTAATCGAAGGCAGCAAATCAACGGGCAGCCGCGCAATAAAAAATAACCCCAGCACAATCACGGCTAGGGTCAACATCAGCGTGCCAATATGCCGCCGAATGGCCAGGGTGCTGAGACTGGTGCCAGAGTGGGTCATAGCTGGAAGGGGAGAAAAAATTGGGGAGCGATCGCAGGCTGATCCAGACGATTGAGCACCTACTCGTCAGACAAAATACTGAGGTTGACGCGCTGACCCGTCTCTAAGGGGCCGCCGCTGCGCACCACCACCGACTCCCCGGCGGCTAGCCCGGCAAGAACTTCTACCTGACCGTTTTGCTGATTGCCCAATTCCACCTGGCGGGCATCCACAACGGCTTGCTCCCCCCGCTGCTCAATGATGTAGATCAGGGACTGCTCCGCTGGGTTGAGGCCCAAAACGCTATCGGGGAGAATGATGGCTCTGTCCTCAGCGCTGAGGGTTACCCGCGCCAGCAGGCCGCTGCCAATGCGTCCAGCGTCGTTGGGCACCGTAATTTCCACCGGAATCAGACGAGCCGTGGGGTCGGCAGCGGGGGAAATGCGGCTGACCCGCCCCGTAAAACGTTGATCGGGAAAGGCATCTAGCCTGACCTCAACCGGCTGGCCGAGCTGAACCGCCTGCAAATCTAGCTCGGAAACTTGAATCTCAATTTTGGCTGCGCTGAAATCTCCCACCTGAGCAATTTCGTCGCCGATTTGCACCACGTCCCCGACTTCAATCAGGCGAGTAAGTACCCTGCCGGCCAACGGCGCAACCACGCGGGTATAGGTGAACTGTTCCTGGGAGCGCCCTAGCACCGCCTGTTGGGAAGACACCTGGCCCCGGGCAGCCTCTACCGCCGCCTGCTGGGTGCGAACCTGCTGCTGGGCAGAGGCCAGGGCTTGCTGGGCAACGGCCAGAGCACTTTCGGCCTGTTCCGCCTCCTGCTCAGAAACGGCCCCCTGATTGGCCAAGCGTCTTAGTCGTTCGGCATCGGCTTGGGCCTGCTGCCGGTTGACGCGGGCTTGCTCCACAGCCGTTTGGGCATCGCTGACCTGGGCCTGGGTCTGGGCCACTTCAGAGCGTCGGCTGGCCAGTTCAGCCTGGGCTGCTTGCACGTCCACTGTGAGCAGCTGATCGTCAATTTGGGCCACCAGTTGACCAGAACTGACGCGATCGCCCACATCCACCCTTAACTGTCTCACTTGGCCTGAGGCTTGGGCTTTTAGCGTTACCTGCTGCAGGGGAGCCGTGGTTCCGGTGTAGGTTAGGGCGGCATTTAAGGTGCCCGGCGCCGCGACCACAGTTTCTACCGATACCGGGCCCGATTCCCGCCGATCCGACTGGGGGCTGGGCTGGGCCTGTCCCTTAGGAAACAGCTCACAGCCTGCCGAGAGCGTTAAACACCCGATTAGCGCCGCTCCCCGCAAAACGAGAAAACCGATCGCCCATCGCTGTGGATGACGGCGTAAAACTCGCAGATGATGAAAGGCCATGGTGTCGTCCCCCGTGACAGGAGCAGGTTTTAGCAGGCTTTATAAAAATTTAATTATTTAAGAGGATAATAGGAATCGCCTTAGTTTGTCTGTTTTTTTAACGACAGGGACTTTTGAGCAACACAGACTTTTGAACAATAGAGATGTTAGACGCTTTTCTCTCTCTGACTTTGGAGCTACGAGCGGTCTGGGCGCTCCAGCAACTGCGCCAGGAAGCCACCTACGGCAGCATTGCCTACGAATATGAAAAGCGCTCCTATCCTCTGGCGATGGCGGATCTAGTTGGGGTTGAGGCGACTAGGCTGGGAGACCCGGAGGCGGCTGCGGCACTGGACTTTCTTCAGCAGCTTGATCCCCAAGCCAATGAGACCCTGGGCATTGACCTTCATTCGGGCTTTACCCTGAAAGGACAAATTCGCAAATATTTTCACTTTGGCGATCGCCTCGATCCGACCTATCGTCTGCGGATGCGCCAGGCCATGGAAATCTTTACCCGCACCGATCCCCTAGAGCGCACCGCCAACCCGCCCCGTAAATTTTGGGAGCGCTCTAACGACGACTGCGACACGCCTGTAGACTGCCGCAACACCGATAACCTGCGGGCCATGCGAGAAACGTCGGTTTATCTGATGGCGGAGGAAGCTAATAATGAAGCTACGCGGCTGATTTACAAGGCTCGTCTCCAGCGCTACGTCTCCACCCTGCTCGACATTGGTATGGGGGAATGGGACAGCCCGGTACACCACGGTCACACCACCGCGGCCTACTTAAATCTGTACGATTTTGCCCAAGATCCAGAGGTTAAGCAGCTTGCCAAAGATGCCCTGGACTGGCTGTTTCACACCGCTGCGCTGAAATACTGGCAGGGCACTTGGACTGGCCCTACCAAACGGATCTACGGCAGCGAAGCCGAGGCATTCTTCTGGCTCTATTTTGGTCGAGGCTCCCTGCCCGCACCCAACCGTAACTGGATTTATGCCCTCACCAGCACATACCGGCCTCCGGCAGAGGTGATTGCCATCGCCCACCGGCAGTTTGCCAAACCCGTTGAAATTCGCCGCACTCACCCCCACTACGAAAACTGGAAGCCGGAGCTTTACGGCCCGGCGTTTTACGAGACGCTCTACTTTGGCCGCACCTTTCAACTGGGTAGCCTAGTCAAGGGCACGGGCGGCGACTGGAGCGGTTTTAGCCTGTACTGGCAGACCTCGACAGGCCTAGACTCACTAATCACAGAAGGCGGTGGTCGGCACGCGATCGCCCAGTTCAAGAACTTTCTAATTTGGCAGGGAGAATCAGCTCCGAGGCTCAACTACCCTGAAACAGCCATTCAGCGCGATGGCGGTGTCACCTTTGTGGTCGGCGCTCAAACCTGGCTGGCCATCATGCCTTTTGATACAGGCTTTGCGCTGGAGGTAGGAGAAACCGGTACTCACGGAAATTTTGAAACTTTTAAGTCCGCAGTTTTAGCCCAGGCGGGGCTAGGCTTTACGGGCACCGCTTGGCGCTACCGCAGCAGCCGAGGGGACACACTCCAACTGCAAAAACGCAGTGACGCACTACCGCTAATTTGGCGTAACGGCAGTTTAGTCAATTTTGAAAATTAGACCCCCGCTCCGCCTCTCAGCACTCTCTCGGAGTGAATCAATCAGTGATAAAGCTTAGGTTAAAAAGTATCTGTAAATTTACGGTGTTTACAGCTCAAATATGAATTTGATCAGATAATCTTTTGCCAGAAATTATGCTTTTAAGCAGACTGCTAAGCGCCCCAGATATTGCCAGAAGAGCTGATATTAAAGCAATTTAACTCGCAGCCTGGCTTAAACTTTGTTGCGCTCTACGATGTCTAAACTTCAGTCTGTCTATATGACTTTATGTGATTTTAATCAAGGATTTGGCTTACGTGCGATCGCCGTTGCTGTTCCTGAGCACACTCAGCATATTAGAGATAGCTTCAGCGCTAATAATATGAAAACCGTCACTAAAAAAACCACCCAATTTAATATCGCCAGCGATCGCGAAGTTAAAACTTTTCGCATCCAAAAAAATGGGGTTACCTTTCAAGGTGCTCACTTTCAAAATAGGCTGTATGGATTAATGGGACTCTGGCCCATCTCTGAGCGAGCAACCGTTCACAAGCTGGCTTTAGAAATGAGCAAAACGGGACTGCAGCCTTTAATTACAGCAAATCTTTACGGCTATCGACTCTGGATTACAACCCCAGAGGAAGACGCTAATCAGACTTTACTCGACCGGCTCGCGAGCTAGATACTCGCACGGTAGAGCTTGATCAAAAAAGACCGATTAGAAAAGATTTACTAAACGACTTAAACCCTACCATCAGGACTCACGGTGCCGCTCTACTACTCTTCCAAGCCTCGTCGCAGGTGGAAGTGGGCTCTGCTATTTTTATTTGGGCTGCTGCTGTGCTTTGGGATGGCCGGATGGCAAGCCCATTCTGCGGTGCGCCCAAAGCTTCCACCTCTGGCGCAAGATCCGACTATTCAGGTCTACTTCAATCAGTCTCAAGCCAGTGTGTATCGGGAACCCTACCGAAGCATTACCCGCTACGGCGACAATCTAGAACAAATCCTAATCGACGGTATAGGTCAGGCCCACTCTACTGTTGATGTGGCCGTGCAAGAATTTAATCTGCCGCTGCTGGCTCAGGCCCTGAGTCAACAGGCCAAAGCAGGGGTTAGGGTCCGCGTCATCTTAGAGAACAATTACGCTAAGCCCTGGAGTGAGCGTAACCCAGAAACGCTTAAAGAGCGCGATCGCAGCAAATATGACGAGTTTTTAGCCCTAGCAGACCAGAATCGAAACGGACGGCTCAGCCCGAAAGAGATTCAAGCCGGTGATGCCCTCAAAATTTTGCAGGCGGCCCGAATTCCCATTATTGATGACACTGCCGATGGCTCCAAAGGC